>CAZKGZ010000122.1:0-4759 GCA_964552365.1 uncultured Oscillospiraceae bacterium
GAAGATCTGGTTGTCAGCGAAACCATGAAAATGGTAATGGACGATGCGGCAATCGAAGCCATTGTTTCTATGCTGATGGACTTGCAGGACAGGGACAATGTAAACGTGCCGCTTTATGAGCAGCAGCTCCGCGAAACGGAAAGTGCCATCAACAATCTGCTCAACGCCATCCAACAGGGCATCCTGACGCGTTCCACAAAGGAACGTTTGGAAGAATTGGAAGCCCGGCGTGATGACCTGGAAGCGAAGCTCGCCTGTGAGAAGCTTGCAAAACCCAAGGTCAGCGCAGAGTTCATGACCTTCTGGCTGCACCGCTTCCGCAAGCTGGATGTGCGGCAGAAGGAACACCGCAAGCTGCTGATTGACACCTTTATCAACGCGATTTTTCTTTATGACGATAAGATGGTGATTACCTTTAACTACAAAGAAGGCGAAAAAACTATCACCTTCGCGGATTTGCAGGACGCAATCAGTGATAAACAGGGTTCGGATTTGGATTGCTCCGGTGCACCACGTCAAAACAACACCATGAGGTCATCGGCCGATGGTGTTGTTTTTTTCTGACTTTCCGGATCGGGCTTCCGGTCGGGCGTTTGGACAGTTTCTATCCGAACCTGTATACTCGATGGGTTCGGATCGCTTTTTGTCTGCCGAAAATTGACGGACTCTGAAAAAAATCTTTCGCACAGAGGAAACCTTTTCGATATCCGGTGCGTCTTATAGACAGAAAAATAATTAAGCCGCCGCGATCGCGGTGCGCCGATTTTATTAGGAGGAAAATTGTTATGGCAAAGAAACTGATGGCCTTGGTACTGGCGGTACTGATGGCGGTTTCCCTGCTGCCGGCCGCAGCGCTGGCGGATGGAGAGACTGTGATCGACTCACCGTCGGAAATTAAGGAGTCCGGCAGCTATGTTCTGAGAACAAGTGTCGCCGGTGACATCACACTGGACAACCCCATCACCATCTCCGGGAGCGTCTCCATTGACCTCACCGGACAGACGATCAAGCTGAGCAAAGACAGCACAGCGGAAGTGAAGGCAGTATTTATTCTCCGGGAAGATGCTTCTCTTACGCTTAAGGGCACCGGCACGATCGACTGCTCCGACGTAACCGACGCAAGCGGTGTGCTGATCGAGGGCGATGACGCCACGCTGAATATTCTCGAGAATATCAGCATTACCGGCAAAGCTTTCGGCGTGAAAACAAGCTCCGGTGCCGACCGGGCGAAAGTCACCGTGAATACCACCGGAACGATCACAGCCAATGTCGGCATGAAGCTCTCGGACAATGACGCGACGCTGACGCTCGCTTCCGGAACGATCTCCGGCGATGGGCAGGCTCTCGATTTTAACAAGGAATTTTCCAAAATGATCCCGACCGGCGGCCAGCTCTTCATCGACGGCGTAAAGGCCACCGATGAGCAGATGGAGAAAAAGCCGGATGAGAACATGAAACAGCTCGTGTTCGACGACGGCAAAGCCCCAGAGATCGATGTGCAGAGCGCCGTTCGTACCGCCGAGAGCACCGGCACCGTAACATTCGAAGCCTCGAAGAGCGGCACCTATTACTATCAGATCGGCGGCGAGGAGCCGACGGCCGACGCACTCATTTCCGGCGGAAAATCCGCGGAACTGGCGTTCGGCGGAAATACGCTGACGCTCGATGAACTCGGCAGCGAGGCGCAGACCGTATATTTTGCCGCAAAGAGCGGCTACGGTGTTGTCTCCGATGTTGTGAAGAGCACTGAGATCCCCGCCGCGCTGGCGGCACCCGAGTCCCCAGTGTGGGAAGGCAAAGCAGCCAAGTGGAATGAAGTCGCCGGGGCCGAGAGCTACAGCGTACAGCTCTTCAAGGACGGCACGGCGTCCGGCACGGCGATCCCCGCCACCGGAACGAAGACCGACGATCTCTCTTCTCTGATAGCCGAAGACGGCTCCTATACCTTCCAGGTACAGGCAGTCGCCGAAGGAACGGTCGGCGCATGGTCCGCGATGAGCGAGGCCGTTGTCGTTGACACGCAAGCCCCCACCCTCACGGATGTCGCCGCCTCGCGCACGGCGCTCGAGAGCGCTTCCGTCACATTTGTTTCCACCGAAGCCGGCACGCTCTTCTATGTTGTCGGCGGCGAAGAGCCCTCGGCGGAGACGATTTTCGCATCCGAACTCACGGCGGACATCACGGTCGGTGAAAATACGGTCTCGATCGGAAATCTGACCGATGCCTCCGGCGTGAACGTATACCTTGCGGCAAAGGATGCCGCCGGGAACCAAAGCGCGGTTTATACCGCAGCAGTCGCAAAATACCTGGCCGCTCCCGCCGTCTCCGGCTGGAAGGACGGTACGAAGGCCGAGTGGAATGCCGTTGACGGCGCAGATTCCTACACCGTGCAGCTCTTCAAGGACGGCACGGCAGACGAGAACGCCTGCGGCGAGCCCGTGAGCACGACGGAGACCTCTGCCGAACTCACCGTCACCGAGTCGGGCACCTACTACTTCAAGGTGCAGGCCGTGTCCGGCGAAGTGAAGAGCGAATGGTCGGCCGCGAGCGAAGGCCTCGCCGTCGATAAGACCGCGCCCAACATCAACAACGGCGCCGGTGCGCGCAGCGACGCCTCCTCCGGCAAAGTGACCTTCAACTCCGATGAGAGCGGCACCGTGTACTACGTTGTCGGCGGAACTCCTTCGAAAGAGGACGTGCTCGCTTCCGACAAGAAGCAGGACATGGTCTCCGGCGACAATACCATCGAGATCTCCGGCCTTTCCGATAAGAGTGCCGTGAAGGTCAGCTTCGTGGCTCAGGATGCCGCCGGCAACTCGACCGGCGTCGTCACCGTCGACCTCCCGATCTACCTCGACGCCCCGACGACCGTCTCCTGGGTGGACAACAGCAGCAAAGCCCTTTGGGATGCCGTTCCCGGCGCGACCGGCTATAATGTGCAGCTCATCAAGGACGGCGCCGACTACGGTGACCCCGTTCCTGTGACCGGAACGACCGTCGAGCTCTCTTCTTCCATGAACGCTGACGGCGTTTACACCTTCAAAGTGCAGGCCACGGCCGACAACGCGCAGAGCGCGTGGTCCGCAGCCTCCTCCGACACCTACACCCGCGACACCGTAAAGCCCTCCATTAAGAATGATCCCACCAAGCGCATTTCCGAAAAGGAAGCCTACGTTTACTTCACCTCGTCCGAAGCCGGCACATACTACTACACCGTAGGCAAGGCGACGGATGCGGCTCCTGCGGCCGAACAGATCGCCGTGGAGGCCAACCCGCACGCCGACTGCACCTCCGCCAAAACCACCATCAACATCAAGGACATTGCGGATAAGGAAGCGCGCAGGTTCTTCGTCGTGGTGCGCGATAAGAGCGGCAACCTGAGCGATACCTATACCATCGCCATTCCCGCTTACACCGATCCGACGCCCACACCGACCGCAGCGCCCACGCCGACTCCGACCCCGACGGCCGCACCGAAAACCTACACCGTAACGCTGCAGGGCGGCACCGGCTACAGCATCGCCGCGACCGGCGGCTCGTCGAGCCCCGTAACGGCCGGCGGCAGCTTCTCCTTCACCGTAACGCCGAGCACCGGCTACACCCGCGGCAGCAACTTCTCCGTGAAGGCCAACGGCACCGCGCTTACCGCGCGCAACGGCGTCTACACCATCAGCAACATTCAGGGCAACCAGACCGTCAGCGTTTCCGGCATTCAGAAGAGCTCCTCGGGCGGCGGCTCGACCGTAGTGGCTCCGTCCATCACGACCACCACGATCCAGAGCGCCACGCTCGGCAAGGAATACCGCCAGCAGATCACCGCGACCGGCGGCACGCCGATCACCTGGTCCTACACCGGAACGCTTCCGACCGGCATCACGCTCGGCACGAGCACCGGCATCCTCTCCGGCACCCCGACACAGGAAGGCTCCTTCCGCGTTACCATCAAGGCAACGAACTCCGCCGGCTCCTCCACGCGCCAGCTCACGCTCGTCGTGTCCGGCAGTGAGTACACTGTCACGAAGGGCGCCAACGCCGAGTGGACGCAGGGCACCGAAACAGGCCTTGACTTCACCGGCAGCGGCAAGGGCAATGTCTCCGTGAAAATGGACGGCGCCACCGTTTCGACCGACAAGTACACCGTCGGCACGGACGGCACCGTGACCCTGAAGCCGACCTACCTCGACACACTCTCGAGCGGTTCGCACACCGTGACGCTCGTCTACTCCGACGGCAGCGCGAAAGCGAAGTTCACCATCAAGGCGGCAGAGAAGAAAGTCGCCCCCGCCATCACCTCACAGCCTGTGAGCTCCGAGATCGCGGAAGGCGAATCCGTCACATTCACCGTCACCGCCTCCGGCACCACGCCGCTCACCTGCCAGTGGCAGGTAGACAAGAACGACGGCAAGGGCTGGACGGATATCTCCGGCGCAACGAACGCCGACTATACAGTGAGCGCAGTTACCGCAGAGCAGACCGGCTGGAAGTACCGCTGCGTCGTCAAGAATGACGCCGGCTCCGTCGAGAGCAACGCCGCCACCCTCACCGTGAAGGAAGCTATCGGCGATGTCACGAAGGACGACGCCGAAGCCAAGGGTTCCGGCAGCTCGCTCCTGAAGACCATCCTCATCATTGTTGCCGCGGTAGCCGTGGTTGGTCTCGGCGTAGGCCTCTACCTCTACTTCCGCAACCGCAACAAGTACGAAGATGACTAAATTTCTTCAAACGAGACCCATTTCATTGGGCTCTCGTTTGAGGGGAT
>CAZKGZ010000123.1:0-4754 GCA_964552365.1 uncultured Oscillospiraceae bacterium
TTCTCGGCCACTGGCGCAGCGGCACGACATATCTGCAGAATGTGCTCTCGCGCGATGAGCAGTTCGGGTGGTTCGACCCCGTGAGCACCGTCGCTCTCCCCTACTCCATTCTGCTCGGAAAACTCCTAGAAAAGCCGGTGGAAAAGGGCATCGCCAACGGCCGCCCGCAGGACAATGTGCAGTACGCACTCGACCTGCCGATGGAGGAAACGTTCGGCGTGCTCACCATCTCCCCCTACTCCATCATCCACATGATCGCCTTCCCGGAAAATTACGAGCACTATATTAAAGGTGCATTCGTCGGCGACCTCTCGCAGGAGGAGCTGCGCCGTTGGGAGCAGAGCTACGATTTTGCCATCCGCAAGCTCACCTATATCAAAAAAGGCAAACAGCTCATTTTGAAGAGCCCCGACAACACGGCGCGCATCCGCGAGCTGTGGGGGATGTACCCCGACGCGCGGTTCATCAACATCCACCGCGATCCCTATAAGACCATTCGCTCGACCATCAATATGTTTGCGACCGAGGTCGCGACGCTGCGTCTGACCAAGACGCCCGAAAACCTCGACGAAAAGATGGAAGACACCATCATCGGCATTTTCGAGCGCATGTACCGCGAGCTCTTCGAGCTGGAGCCGTTCTTCCCGAAGAACCGCTATGCGGACATCGCGTACACCGATTTCTGCGCCGCACCGGTCGAGACGCTGCGCGACATTTACCGCAAGCTCGAGCTTTCGGGCTTTGAGGAGGCCGCGCCGCGTTTTCAGGCGTATGTCGATGCGCAGCGCGGATATCAGAAGAACAAATTTGAAATTTCGCCGCGGCTCGTGCGGAAGATCAACGCGCGGCTCGGCTTTTACATGGAGCACTACGGCTACGAAATGCGGGAGGTCGAGGAAGAATGAGAGACCATTTGGACAAACTGGAAAGCAAAAGCGTGCATATTCTGCGCGAGGCGTACGCCGCCTTCGGCAATCTCTGCATGCTCTGGAGCATCGGCAAGGACTCGACCGTTCTCCTCTGGCTCGCGCGCAAGGCGTTTTACGGCCATGTGCCGTTCCCGCTCGTGCACATCGACACACACCACAAAATACCCGAAATGATCGAATACCGCGACAAGCTCGCGATGGAGTACGGCCTTTACATGGTCTACGGCGAAAACCGCGAGGCGCTCGAAAACAAGGAGACTTTCCCGGACGGGAACTGCTCGCGCGTGGAGTGCTGCCGCCGTCTCAAGACCGAGGCGCTCACCCACACGCTTGACGGCACCTGGCCGCGCTACCGTCTGAATCTCAAGACCGGCAAGTATGAGCTCGACACGAATACCGATGCCTACACCGGCGTCATCGTCGGCGCACGCGCCGATGAGGAGGGCTCGCGCAGCAAGGAGCGGTACTTCTCCCCGCGCGACAAGCACAACGACTGGGATCTGGACGACCAGCCGCCCGAGTTCTGGAATCAGTTCAAGACCGATTTTGCCCCCGGCACGCATGTGCGCATTCACCCGCTGCTCGACTGGACGGAGCTGAATGTCTGGGAATACATCGAACGCGAGCACATCCCCACCGTGTCGCTCTACTACAATCAGGGCGACGGCAAGCGCTACCGTTCGCTCGGCTGCGCGCCGTGCACGAATCCCATCTGCTCCGAGAGCCGCAATGTGCACGAGATCATCGAGGAGCTGCGCACGGGTGCGCTCTCGAACATTGCCGAGAGAAGCGGCCGCGCACAGGATGCCGAAGACGGCGGCGGTCTCGAAACACTTCGCCGGGGAGGGTACATGTAATGAATGCCTTTGAAAACGAAGAACTTTTGAATATCGTTACCGTCGGTCATGTGGACCACGGCAAGTCCACCGTTATCGGGCGGCTCCTGGCGGACGCCGGGGCGCTGCCGAAGGGCAAGCTCGAGTCCATCCGCGAAAACTGCCGCCGCAACTCGAAGCCGTTCGAGTATGCGTTCCTCCTCGACGCGCTCCACAACGAGCAGGATCAGGGCATCACGATCGACACGGCGCGCTGCTTCTTCAAGTCCGACAAGCGCCGCTACATCATCATCGATGCGCCCGGCCACATTGAGTTTCTGAAAAACATGGTCACCGGTGCCTCCCGCGCCGAGGCGGCTCTCATGGTCATCGACGCCGCGCGCGGCGTGGAGGAGAACACCCGCCGTCACGGCTACTTTCTCTCCATGCTCGGCATCCGCCAGGTGGCGGTGCTCGTGAACAAAATGGATCTCGTGGACTATTCCGAGGACGTTTACAACACGGTCGTCTCGGATTTCACCGACTTCCTTGCGAAGATCAACATCACGCCCGCCGCGTTCATCCCCGTGAGCGGCATGGAGGGCGACAACATTGCCATCCGCTCCGAGCGTATGCCGTGGTACACCGGGCGCACCGTGCTCGAGCAGATGGACGCCTTTGTTCCCGTGCCGAGCCCCGAAAACCGCCCGCTCCGCATGCCGGTGCAGGGTGTCTACAAGTTCACCGAGGGCGGCGACGAGCGGCGCATCGTAGCCGGTACGCTCGAGGCCGGCAGCATTCGTGCCGGTGACAAGATCGTCTTTTATCCCTCGGGAAAGAAAACGACCGTATCGTCCCTCGAGGTGTTCTCCGCGCCTACGCCCGAAAAATTCATTGCCGGCGATGCTGCCGGATTTACCATGACGGAGCAGATCTTCGTCCGCCGCGGCGAGATCGCGTGTCTCGAGAGCGAGCAGCCGCCTTTCGTGGGCGTGCGGCTTCGCGCCAATGTGTTCTGGCTCGGCAAGGAGCCGCTGCGCTGCGGCAAGCGCTACCACTTCAAGTGCGGCACCGCCAAGGTGGAGATGAAGCTCGAAAAGATCCTCCGCGTGGTAGACGCGTCGGAGCTGGCCGGTATCGACCGCTCCGAGGTCTGCAAAAACGAAGTGGCCGAGATCGTTCTGCGTCTCGACCGTCCGACCGCATTCGACACCGCCGACTCCGGCTGCGACGGCACGCGCCGCTTCGTCATTGTCGATGATTACGAAATTGCCGGCGGCGGCATCGTCACCGAGGCGCTGCTCTCCGAGGACTACGATAAGCGCAACATCCGCTGGTCGGCGGAGGCCATGACCGGCACTGAGCGCGAGGAGATCACCGGACGGCGCGGACTGGTCGTGTGGATGACCGGCCTTTCCGGCTCCGGCAAAACGACCATTGCGCAGGAAGTGGAACGCCGCCTTTGCGAAAAGGGCATTGCGGCCTATATGCTCGACGGCGACAAGATCCGCCGCGGGCTCTGCGGCGATCTGGGCTTCTCGGATGCCGACCGCGAGGAAAACATCCGCCGTGCCGCCGAGGTCGCAGGGCTTTTCCGCGATGCGGGCATCGTGACGCTCTGCACATTCATTTCTCCCTTTGCCAAGGGACGTGCCGAAGCGCGGCGCATCGCCGACGGGCGTTTCCTCGAAGTCTGGGTGCGCGCCGGTCTTGAGACATGCAAAGCGCGCGACCCGAAAAAGCTCTATCAAAAAGCCATGGAAGGCAAGATCCGCTCCTTCACCGGCATCGACTCGCCGTATGAAGAACCGACGGACGCCGAGCTCATCCTCGACACCGAAGCACTCAGCGAGGAGGAATGCGTTGACCGCCTGACCGATGCCGTTCTCGACCGTCTCGAAAACGGAGGTGCGCTGTGAATTGGGGCCGCTTTCTCGTATTCATCGTCATCGGCTTTGCCGCGCAGATCATTGACGGCACGCTCGGCATGGCCTACGGCGTAAGCTGCCGCACGTTTCTGAAAACCGTTGCGGGGCTGCCGTCGGCGCTCGCGAGCGCGGTCGTACATGTGGCGGAGGTGCCCACGACGCTGGTCTCCGGGCTCTCGCACATGCGGCTCAAGAATGTCGACAAGTCGCTTTTCCGGCGTCTTGCGATCCCCGGCATCATCGGCGGCGCGGTCGGCGCGTGGTTTCTCTCCAGTGTCGGCGATACGCTCGAGCCCTTCATCGATGTCTATCTCATCATTATGGGCGCCGTCATTCTCCGGAAGGCGTTTGTGAAGCAGAAAGAGCGGCACATCGGCAAGGCCGTCTACCCGCTCGGCCTCGCCGGAGGCTTTCTCGATGCCACAGGCGGCGGCGGATGGGGTCCGGTCGTCACGTCCACCATGCTCGCCGTCGGGCACGATGTGAAGAAGACCATCGGCACGGTGAATACCGTGGAATTTCTCGTGACACTCGCCGAAACGACCACCTTCGCCGTTCTCATCCGCGACTTCACCGCCTACTGGCAGACCATCATCGGGCTGATCATCGGCGGCGTATGCGCCGCCCCCATAGCCGCCCACCTATGCAAAAAGATCCCCGTCCGCCCCCTCCTCGCCATCGTAGGCATCCTGATCATCGCACTGAATCTTTATAGTTTGATCCAATGGATCGCATAAATACGGCAAAGCTCCCCGTACGAAGCCGATATCGTACGGGGAGCTTGCTTTATTTACTTTGATTTTGCGATACGCGGATCAAGCCTCTTCGATCAGGTCGGAGCAGAGCTTTTCGGTCTCTTTGCCGTTCCATTTGACCAGGTCGTAGGAAATGTAGGTCTCGCCGTCTTTTTCCGTCGTGCTGTTGTAGCGGTCGAACACAACGTTTGTCTTATCGATGCCGTTCGACAAAAAGCTTGTAATGGTTCCGTCCAAAACATCGCCGGCGATTTTCACGCTTGTCGGATCCTTTGCGGAATATGTCCAGCAATACAGATTGCCGTAGTCGCTGTACGAGTCGGGAAC
>CAZKGZ010000124.1:0-4670 GCA_964552365.1 uncultured Oscillospiraceae bacterium
GCGGTTTTGCTTGCTCAGGAATTTTCGTCGAGGTGTCTTTGAATGCGCCCGACGATGAGGTCGAGGGCTACGGCGTTTTTGCCGCCTTCGGGGACGATGATGTCGGCGCTCTTTTTGGAGGGCTCCACGAACTTCTCGTGCATGGGCTTCACGGTCTGCTGCCACTGCTCGATGACGCTGCGCACGGTGCGGCCGCGCTTTTCGGTGTCGCGGATGACGCGGCGGCCGAGACGCACATCGGCGTCGGCATCCACGAACACGCGGATGTCCATGAGATCGACGAGCTCGGGATCGGCGAAGATCAGAATGCCTTCCACGAGGATGACCGGGCGCGGCTCGATGGTGATGGTCTCGCCGCTGCGGTTGTGTACCTTGAAGTCGTACACCGGGCAGTGAACGGAACGGCCCTGCTTGAGAAGGCGCAGGTGCTCGATCATCATCTCCGTCTCGAACGCTTCGGGGCAGTCGTAGTTGAGGTGCGTGCGCTCCTCGTAGGTGAGATCGTCGTGCGCACGGTAATAGTTGTCGTGGTGGACGATGC
Organism: uncultured Oscillospiraceae bacterium; assembly: GCA_964552365.1. Taxonomy (GTDB): domain Bacteria; phylum Bacillota; class Clostridia; order Oscillospirales; family Oscillospiraceae; genus Apopatocola. The sequence goes on from CAZKGZ010000124.1 coordinate 542, forward strand.
ACACCTTGTCGCCGAAGCGGTTGACGAGATTGTTCGTAAGCGTGGTCTTTCCGCCGCCGGAGCCGCCGGCGATGCCCACGAGAAGAATGTTCGGGTTCTCCATCAGCGCGTACCCTTGTCGTACGGAATGCCCTCGGCCTTCGGAGCGCGGGAGTTCTTCGAAGTGAACGCGAGTACGATGAGCGTGATGAGGTACGGCAGCAGACGGAAGAAGTGGCCGTTGAGACCGATGGTGTTCAGCCAGTAGATGCCGTCGCCGTTGATGTCGAGCGTGGAGTACGACGCCGCAACGCACTTGAAAAGTCCGAACAGCAGCGCACCGCCCGCCACATTGAGCGGCTTCCAGTTGCCGAAGATCATAACGGCGAGAGCGAGGAAGCCGAAGCCCGCGACGTCGCCGTTCGCGCTGCAGTTGGCGGTGGTCATCGCGTAGACGAAGCCGCCCATGCCGGAGAGCGCGCCGGAGATGAGCACGCCGATGTAGCGCATTTTGAAAACGTTGATGCCGAGCGAGGCCGCCGCCTGCGGATTTTCGCCGCATGCGCGCAGACGCAGGCCGAAGCGGGTCTTATAGAGGATGATCGAGAGGATGATGAACACGAGAATGCAGATGTACGTGCTCAGATAGACCTTGTTGAGGAACGTTTCCTGGAAGAAGTTGAGCTTGTCCGTTTTCGAGAAGCCGAGCATGGTCTTCTTGATCATGAACCATGTCGCGCTGTCGCCGGAGAGGAGCGTCATGTTGTTCTGGTTGACGATGACGCGGATGAGGAACAGCACGAGAGCGGGAGCGAGCATGTTGAGCGCGGTGCCGCCGATGGTCTGGTCGGCGCGCAGCTTGATGGCCGCGAACGCGAGCAGGAGCGAGAAGAGCGCACCGAGCGCCGCCGCGGCGAGCATGGTGAGCACCATGTAGCCCTGCAGAGCCGCCCAGTTCGAGGCTTCCTTGGCAACATCCATGCAGCCGGTGGCCTGCAGGATGCGCACGAACAGTACGCCGATGAACGCGCCGAAGATCATGATGCCCTCGAGCGCGAGGTTGATGATGCCGCTTCGCTCGGCGAAAATGCCGGCGAGCGCTACGATCATCAGCGGTACGGCATAAGTAAGCGTTTGTCGGATCAGAAAGGACATTACTTCTTTGCCTCCTCTCTCTTTTCGGCAGGAATTTCTTCCGCCGCCGGAGCCGCTGCCTCCGCAGCCGCTTTCGCTTTTTCCGCCCGCTTTTTCTGGCGTGCGCCGATCCACATTTTAATGATGAGCGAGAACGCCGCCATGTACACGATCACGGCGATGATAACGTCGGTGATGTACTCGTTGTACGCGGTGAGGTTCGTGATCTGCAGACCCGCGATGTCGAGGATCGACATGAAGCAGCCGGTGAAGATGACGGCGATCGGGTTGTTCACCGCGAGCAGCGCTACCGCGATGCCGTTGAAGCCCGCCGACGGGAGGGACTGGTACGTTGTCCAGAAGAACTCCGTGTTGCCGGCGAGGTAGTAGAGCGATCCGGCCGCACCGGCGAGAGAACCGGCAATGGCCATGGAGAGGACGATGTTGCGCTTGTCGTGGATGCCGGCGTAGCGCGCCGCGTGGCGGTTGGCACCGCAGGCGCGAAGCTCGTAGCCGAAGGTCGTCTTCGTGATGACGATGTACACGAGGATGGCGAGCAGTATCGCGATCACGATGCCGCCGTTTACCTGCGAGCCGGGGAAGATCTTGTCGAGCCCGAGCTTCGAGGTCGCCACATTGTTGTAGGTCGTTTTGTAGATGTAGCCGGACTTGGTGTTTTCCACCATGTTCTTCAGATTGCTGATATCAAAGAGCCAGGTGACCACGTTCGCGGCGATCCAGTTCGTCATGATGCAGGCGATGACCTCGTTGATGTTCAGCAGCGCCTTGAGGAGACCGGGGATGGCGCCCCAGAGCGCACCGGCGAGCATGCCGCCGAGGAAGGCGAGCACCCAGATGATCACGGGGGAGACCTGCTCGGAGGGGATGCTCAGCGCGATGAAGAGCGTGGCGCAGGTGCCGGCGAGATACTGGCCGGGCGCGCCGATGTTGAAGAGGCCGGTCTTGAACGCCGTCGCCACGGAGAGACCCGTGAGGATGAGCGGCGTTGCGCGGAAGAGCATGTTGCCGATGCTCGTGGGGTTGAAGCCGAAGGTGAGCTCACCGGCGGCGTCGCGCCCGGTGCTGAAAAGACCGAGCAGCACGAGCCGGATGCCCTCCCATGCGCTCTTGAGACCGAGCGACTCGTTGGAGATACCCACGATGAGGATGAGCACCGCACCGACCAGCAGGCCGATGAGGATGGACAGGAGCGACGCGAGAATGGAGCGCGTGCTGTCCTTGTGCCAGAAGGAGGTTTTCTCTTCGTTCATTTCGTTTCCTCCTTACCCTGCCGCTTCGCGCCCGCCATGTAAAGGCCGAGCTCCTCAACGGAGATTTTCTTGGGATCGAACTCGCCGACGATCTCGCCCTCGTACATAACGAGGATGCGGTCGGAGAGGTTCATGACCTCGTCCAGCTCGAGAGAGACGAGCAGGATCGCCTTGCCCGCGTCGCGCTCGGCGACGAGCTGGCGGTGGATGTTTTCAATGGCGCCGACATCGAGACCGCGCGTCGGCTGCACCGCCACGATGAGCGGGAGGTCGCGGTCGATCTCGCGCGCGACGATGGCTTTCTGCTGGTTGCCGCCGGACATGCTGCGCGCCGTCGTGACGGGGCCCTGTCCGGAGCGGATGTCGTATTCTTCGATGAGCTTCTCGGCGTACTTGCGTACCTCGTCGAAGCGGATGAAGCCGCTGTGCTGGAATTGCGGCTCATAGTAGCGCTGCAGCACGAGATTCTGCTCGAGCGTGTAGTCGAGCACGAGACCGTGCTTGTGGCGGTCTTCGGGGATGTGGCTCATGCCGGCGAGCGAGCGGCGGCGGATGGACGCATAGGTGATGTCCTTGCCGAAGAGCTCGATCTTGCCGCCGGAGGCCTTTTCGAGACCCGTGATGGCGTGGACGAACTCGCTCTGGCCGTTGCCGTCGATACCGGCGATGCACACGATCTCACCGCGGTGCACCGAGAGCGACACGTGCTTGACGGCGTCGTTCTTGTGGATCTGGGACGGCACGGAGAGGTCGGTGATGCGCAGCGCTTCCTCGCCGGGCTTCGCGGGCGTTTTCTCGACCACGAGCTGCACCGGACGGCCGACCATCATGCGGGAGAGCTCTTCCTTCGTTGTCTCGGCGGTGTTGACGGTGCCGATGTACTTGCCCTTGCGCAGCACCGTGACGCGGTCGGACACCTCCATGATCTCGTTGAGCTTGTGGGAGATGAAGAGGATGCTCTTGCCTTCCTTCGCGAGACCGCGCATGATCTGCATGAGCTCTTCGATCTCCTGCGGCGTGAGCACGGCGGTCGGCTCGTCGAAGATGAGGATGTCGTTGTCGCGGTAGAGCATTTTCAGTATCTCCACGCGCTGCTGCATGCCGACGGTGATGTCTTCGATCTTCGCATCGAGGTCGATCTTCAGACCGTAGCGGTCGGAAAGCTCCTGCACCTTTTTGCGGGCGGTCTTCTTTTCGAGAAAACCGAACTTCGTGTCCTCCGCGCCGAGGATGATGTTGTCGAGCACCGTGAAGACATCGATGAGCTTGAAGTGCTGGTGCACCATGCCGATGTGGAGCGCCGTGGCGTCGTTGGGGTCATTGATCTTGACCTCGACACCGTCCTTCTTGATGATGCCCTCCTCCGGCTGATAAAGCCCGAAGAGCACACTCATGAGCGTAGACTTGCCCGCGCCGTTTTCGCCGAGCAGTGCATGGATCTCGCCCTTTTTGAGCTGCAGCGTGATGTCGTCGTTCGCACGAATGCCGGGGAACAGCTTCGTGATGTGGAGCATCTCGATCACGTACTCCGGAGCGTTGTCCATAATGCCCACCTCCCTTTCCATATTATTATCTTTCGGCAGCACCGCACGACATTGTCTGCGGCGCTTTGCGGATCTTTTTCGCCGACTCTGCGTCATCAAGCCTTGCCATACACAAAGTATGGCTGCGGCTCTCTTCCTTGATTCGACAAAAAATCTCTCGCAAATCGCTCTTGCCAATTTGCGCGGTGTTGCCTTTCCGCC
>CAZKGZ010000125.1:0-4621 GCA_964552365.1 uncultured Oscillospiraceae bacterium
TTTGGCCGTGCGCGTGAGGTCGGCGCTGCGGCGGCGGAGGCTCTCCGCTTTATCCCTGGCGCGGTAGAAGGCGTCGAGCAGGGCGCTGAAGGACGGGAACTCCGTAAGCTCCGCCCTCTCGCCGTACTGGCGGATGGGCATGAAAGAATAGTCCTTCGGCACGCCGTCGAGCGTGAGCATCACGGGCGTGAAGTTCTCTGTTTCGATGCGCTCCCGAAGCGCCGCAAGCGCCGCGGGAAGGCCCTCCCAGCCCGTGAGCGACACCTCGCGGCACAGGAGCGGCGAGAGGCCGCCGAACGTGTCGAGGAGCCATTTGTCGCACGGCACGGCCCTGTCCGCGCTCTCGAGGAGGCGTTCGCACTCCTCCGCGGAGGTGCGGAAGAAGGACGGCTTCTCCTGCTGCGGCGGGAGCGTGTAGAAAAGTCCCGGCAGGAGCGCGCGGCGGTTCGAGTCCTCGTAATCCACGCGGCGGATGCAGTCGAGGATGCGGCCGTCGCCGTCCACGAGGAGGAGATTGAGTCCCTTCCCCATCAGCTCGAGCACGAGCGTCTTCTCGCCGTGTATGCTCAGCTCGTCCGTGGTCTCGAGCTTCATGATGAGCAGCCGCTCGCCGAGGGGCTGCTCGAGCGCCGTGATGCGCGCGCCGAGGAGGTATTTCCGCAGCAGCATGCAGAACATCGGCGGCTGCGGCGGGTTCTCCTGCGTCTGCTCGGTGAGCGAAATGCGGGCGCTGCCCGGGCGCACGGAGATGAGCACGCGGCGGCTCCCCCGCTCGCGCGAGTGTACGGAGAAGAGGATGAGGTCCTTCTCCGGCATGTTGATCTTGTCGATCTTCGCGCCGATCAGGCTCTCTTCCAGCTCGCGGCGCAATGCCGTGAGCAGTATGGCGTCAAGAGGCATCGTGATCCTCCAAAATCATCGAGAAAAGTTCTTCGATCCGCTCGTTCTCGCCGCGCAGATAGAGCCAGCCGAACAGCGCCTCGATCCCGGAGGCGGCGTGGTACTCCGCCTCGGTCGCGGCGTGGGGCGCGGCGTGGCTGTGGGCATTGCGCCCGCGGCGGTAAACGGCGGCCTCCTCCGGCGTGAGCGCGCTTTGGATCTTCGCGGCGGCGCGCGCCTGCGCGGGGGCGGACACATAGCGGATGGTCTGCCGGTGGAGATCGCCGGCGGTCAGCTTTCCCGCGCGGCACACCTCGCGCCGGGCGAGAATTTCATATACGGCGTCGCCCATGTGGGCGAGCGCCAGAGCGCTCATGGAGCGGATCTCATTGTCCGAAAGTATCACTGCACCGGGCCTCCCGCGGAGAAATCGTCCTTCTGCGACTCGATGAGCCGCTCCATCGGCGTGCGGCCGGAGAGACTCATCTCCTGCCACTGCTCGCGCGTGATGAGCAGAGCACGCGGCTTGGAGCCCTCAAACGGTCCCACAATGCCGAGCTCCTCCATCTCGTCGACGATGCGCCCGGCGCGGGAGTAGCCGACCTTGAGCCGGCGCTGCAGCATCGACACGGAGCACACCTTCGCATCGAGCACCACATCCACGGCCTGCGCGAGCAGATCGTCGCAGTTTCCGAACGGGGTGTCGGCGGAATAGGAGGCGTCCCCGTCGCCGAAATCGTCGTCATCGTCCGCGTCGTCGCCTTTATCCTTGTCCTTCTCCTTCGCGGCCTTTTCGATCTCGCGCAGGATGCTCTCGTCATAGTTGGCCGAGGACTCGCGCTTGATGAAGTTGATGACATCCTCGCGCTCCTCGTCGGAGACGAACGCGCCCTGCACGCGCAGGGGCTTGCCGCAGCCGAGCGGCGCATAGAGCATGTCGCCCATGCCGATGAGCTTTTCCGCGCCGGGGTTGTCGAGGATGATGCGCGATTCGAGCGCGCTCGACACCGCAAACGCGATGCGGCTCGGGATGTTCGCTTTCATGAGGCCGGTGATGACATCGGCCGACGGACGCTGCGTGGCGATGATGAGGTGCATGCCGGCGGCACGGCCCATCTGCGCGACGCGGCAGATGCTCGCCTCCACGTCCTTGGCAGCGGTCATCATGAGGTCGGCGAGCTCGTCGATGACGATGACCACGCTCGGCATCGTCTCCTCGCCGATGCGGGTCTTGTAGGCGTTGTAGCCCTTCAGGTCGCGCACGCCCACTTCGGAGAAGAGGCGGTAGCGCTTCATCATCTCCACGACCGCCCACTGGAGCGAGCCGGCCGCTTTCTTCGGGTCGGTGACGACCGGGACATAGAGATGCGGGATGCCGTTATAAATGCCGAGCTCGACCATTTTCGGGTCGATCATGATGAGGCGCACTTCCTCGGGCGTCGCCTTGTAGAGCAGCGAGAGGATGAGGCTGTTCATGCACACGGATTTGCCGCTGCCGGTCGTGCCGGCGATGAGCATGTGCGGGAGCTTCGAGATGTTGCCGACGATGCAGTTGCCGCCGATGTCCTTGCCCACGGCAAAGCTCAGCTTGGACGAGGCGTTTTGGAAATTGGCCGATTCGATGATCTCGCGCAGATACACGGTGGAGACGACCTTGTTCGGCACCTCCACGCCGACCGTGGAGATCTTGTCCGGGATGGGCGCAATGCGCACGCTCGCCACGCCGAGGGAGAGCGCAAGGTCGCCGGCGAGATTCGTGATCTTATTGAGCTTCACGCCGGCCTCGAGCTCGAGGTCATAGCGCGTGACGGTGGGGCCGCGTGTGATGTCCGTGACGGAGGCGCCGATGTTGAAGCTGTGGAGCGTCGTTTCGAGCCGCTGGCGGTTCGCAGCGACTTCCTCGCCGGCGTCGGCGGTGACGCCGCTCGCGGCGCGCAGGAGCGTGACCGGCGGGAACTCGTATTCCGCGCCCGGCTCCTCCTCGTATGTCTCCCCGGGCTCGTCCGGCTCGTCGGGGATGTCCTCGTCCTCTTCGGGCTCCTCTTCGTATGGCACGGCTGCGGGCTTCACGAAAGGAACGCTCTCGCGGGGGGCGGGGTCGTCCTCGTCGTCGAAGGTGAATTCGGTGTATTCCTCGCCGTTCTCGTCGACCGCATTTTCCTCGTGCGCATCGTCAGCGGGGATGTCGACCGATGCGCTCGCCGGCACGGCGTCCTCCTCGGCGTCGGGATCGTAGTTCTCGTCGTATTCGGCGAGGTAGGAGTCGTCGTACGGTTCGTCGTCATCGGATGCGGTGTCCGGGACGATATCGTGCGCGGGGACGGCTGCGAAGCTGCGGCGGTCTTCCTCGACGAGCGGCTCCTCCTCCGGCTCGGGCTGCGGTTCGGGCTGCGGCTCGGCGGGGATCTCCGCGGCCGGGGTCGGCTGCGCGGGAATGATGGGGGTGTTATCGATGAACGGATCGTCCTCATCCGCCGCGGCGGGCCCGGTGCCCGACCCGGCATTTTCGATGAACGGTTCTTCCGCATCGGCTTTCGTATCGACCGGAGCGGTCTCCCCGCTCGGCGAGGCGTTTTCGATGAACGGCTCCTCCTCCGAGCTGCCGTTGCGCTGTGCGCGGGCGCGGCGGACGACCTCCTCGACCGCCTCGCGCGTGGGCCTGTTGTCGTAGAGAACGCCGGTCGGGTAATCCGGGATGTCCGAGACAGGCTCCGACTCGTTCTCGTCCTCCATCGGAATGTCGATGGCGGCCTTGCGGCGCTTGCGGAAGAGGCCGGTGCGCTCCTCGGCCGGTGCGCTCTGCGGCTCGGCAGCGGGAGTGCTTGCCGGTGCGGCGGTCTGCGTCGGTGTCGGCGCGGCGGCGTTCGGGCGGCCCGGCAGAGAAAAGATCTCGGGTATCGGCTCGTTTGCCTTCTCCGCGCGGCGCGAGGGCTTTTTCGCCACGGTCTTCTCCGGCACGGGGTCGGGCATCGGCTCGTACTCCGGGCGGGGACGGTTTTTGATATTCTCCACCGTCTGCCGCACGGGCAGCTTGCCCGCGATGCACACGACGGCGAAAAGCGCGATGATGAAAACGATCGTCGAGCCGACCTTGCCGATGGCTTTCGTGAAGATGACGGCGAGAAGTCCCGCAAGGACGCCGCCGGTCTCCCCGTTCCACCCGCCGACATAGAGTGACCGGATGGAGGGCCAGTCGAAGCCGATGTCCAGCGTGCAGTTGAAGAGGTGGATGAGCGCGCCGAAAAGCAGCGGCACGAAGCCCAGAGCGATCAGGCGTCCCTTCACCGGCCGCCCGCGGTGGAAGGCCAGAATACCCGCCGCCCACAGAAGGCAGGGCGGCACGATATAAAAGCCCCAGCCGAGCAGTCCCTTGAAAACATAAACGCACAGCCATTTGATGAGCCAGTAGTCCTGGGCGGAATCGGAGTAGCCGATGCACGCAAGGAGCGCCAGAAGGAGGCAGACGCCCGCCCCCACCTCGCGGCGGATCGGCTTCTGCTTCGGCTGTTTGGCTGTTGTTTTCTTTTTGGTCCCGGAACCGGATCTGGTTTGCGCCATAATATATCCTCCGTGCGGTGCAGCCGCACATAGCAAAAATTATAGGATAGTGAGTGCTGTTTTCTCAGTGGACAAAAAGCGAGGCAATGAGTGACACGATGCCGGCGCCCCACATGTAGTAGGCGAACTTGCCGAATTTGCCGCTGTTGAGCATGCGGCTGAGGAAGCGGATGCTGAAGTAGCC
>CAZKGZ010000126.1:0-4618 GCA_964552365.1 uncultured Oscillospiraceae bacterium
ATTGCGCATCAGGATCTGCGCATCTGCGGATTTGTCCTTGGAGAGATTGCGGATCCGGTCTTTGAGCTGCCGTGCCGTTTTTATCATAAGAGCACCTCCAAATACTGCCGAAGCAGCTTCTGAACATGGAACATCTGTGCATACTGCATCAGCTTCCGCAAGTCCTTGTCTTGCCGTCTCGCGTACTGCTTGAGCGCATCCTGAAAGGTCTGCATCTCAATTCCGCTGCGGCTGCGGATCAGGTCGCAGACAGTACGCTCCATATCGTAGACGGGAACCGGATTGCCGAACGGCGTATTCATCGTGACGATCCCCACATCGTGCAGTTCTTTCTTAATGGTATAGACCTTGATTCCGTCCGCCTGCAAAACGGTGGGATTGTAACCGGTCTTAACGGTAATGGAAATCGGATCCGGCTCTCGATCCGTTAAGTCGTGGAAGAACAACGCACTTTCATGGGAAAACACGGCCTGCGCGCAGCGGAGATGCAGCAGATACATGGCGTCCGTCCACGCATCCGGCAAAATATAAACTCCGTGTGCTGCCTGCTCCGCGCCGCGCTTCTTAACATAGGCGTAGAACGCAGATTTGGCAATGCCGCTTTCCAAAACCTGCGCCGTTTTGAGAACGCCTTTGTTTTGCTCGAAAAGCCTGTCGAGCTGTTCATAGGCAGTCATGCGATCAATCCTTTCTTGCTAATATTATATCTGAGATTAGCAAGAAAGTAAACAGCAATTTTTAAGGCAACACCGCATAATTCGGCAAGAGCGATTTGCAAGCAAAATTTCCGCAAAGCGCCGCAGACGACATTGTGCGGTATTGCCCTAAACTTGTACGAGAGCTTTCTGCCTGCGGAAAGAAACGCATATCGCAAGCTTTACTTTTCCGCTGCATTCATGTAAAATACTCTCATCACGAAATTTGAGGTGCACGACTATGAAAAAAATCCAAAGCATGCTCGCCCTGCTGCTTGCGGCGGCGCTGTGCCTTTGCTCTCTGACGGCCTGCGGCACGGCATCGACCGGCGTGAGCGGGAGCATAACCTCCGGCATCCAAAACGCCGAAGCGACCGCGGAAGCCGAGCCCACCGAGGTCCCGGAGACCGAAGAAGCGCCGACGGTGCAAAAGACCGGAACGGCGCCGGAGCCGACCTTCTCCGACGGCGTCCATGCCGACACCGATTACGCCGATATGGACTGGTATATCTACGACACGACCGAGTATTATGCCGCCGTCGACAAGCTCGCCGCCTGCACGGACGGCGACGAAGCGCTCGAGCTTTATAAATGGCTCAACTCGCAGTATGTTCTCGCATCCACGCTCGACTCCCTTGCCTACATCAAGTTCTACGCAGACCCCGACGATGAGGAGCTGAGCGCCGCCTGCCAGGAGCTGGACTCCATGTGCACCGATATGCTCGACGCTCTCTATACCGCCCTCTCCACGGCGCTCGAAGGCGACGCCGCCCCGGTGCTCGAGGAGTATTTCGGCGAGGAGAACGCGCAGGAGCTGCGTGACTATGAGGAGATGACCGAGCGCGAGAGCGAGATCCTCGACCGCATCTCCGAGCTGCAGCTCGAGTACAACGATCTCATCATGCAGAGCCTCACCTACACCGAAATGACCGAGCAGATCGGCGGACTGTATGTCGAGCTCGTCGGCCTCTACAATGAATATGCGCAGATCTACGGCTACGACAACTACGCCGACTACTCCTACGAAAATGTCTACGGCCGCGACTACACGCCCGAGGATGCGGCAGCCCTGTGCGAAGCGGTGAAGCCCTATGCCTATGCGTATTTCGCCTACCTCTATTCCGACGAGGCGACCTACGCCGACTTCTCGGTGGACACCGACTATTCGGCCGATGAGCTTTTGAACCTCCTTACGACCTACATGCCGCGCGTTTCCGACAAGGCGGCGGAGGCCGCAAACTACATGGTCGGCCACGGCCTGTATTTTCTCGCAAGCGCCGATGAGATCTCCGACATGGGCTTCACGACAACGCTCGAATACTACAATGCTCCCTTCATCTATAACTCCCTTTACGGAAACTATAACGACATCGGCAGCATGTTCCATGAGTTCGGCCACTATTACGATGCCTATCTGAACATCCCCGACGATCACCTCCTGAATGTCGGCTCGTACGACATTTACGAGATCCACTCGAACGGCATGGAGGCCCTGTCCACCGGCTGGTACGATGACATCTACGGCGAGGAAGCGGGCCTTGCGAAGATCAAGTATCTCGACAGCGCGCTCTACAGCATCGTCATGGGCTGCATATTCGATGAATTCCAGCGCGAGGTCTATTCCGCCGAAAACCTCACGGCGGAGGATGTCAACGAGTATTTCACGCAGATCGCCGCCGAGTACGGCCTCGAGAGCTACTCCAAGTCCTTCACCACCTACTGGATGCAGGTGAACCACAACTTTGAGCAGCCGTTCTACTACATCAGCTACGCCGTCAGCGCCATCGCCGCGCTGCAGATCTACGAAATGGCGGAGGACGACTGGGACGAAGCCGCGGCGTTCTATAATGACCTCGTGGATCTCGGTGCCGTCGATTACACCTACTGCGAGCTCCTCGAAAAAGTCGGCCTCGAAAGCTTCACCGACGGCCTCCCCGAATGCGTCGGCGAAGCCGTAGAAGACATGGCCGAACTCTGCGAAGCCTACAACAGCGCCGCATAACCGAAACACGAAAAAATACCGGCTCCCGAATCTTTCGAGAGCCGATATTATGTAAACAACTTATCAGAAATACCCTCGCACGAGGGATACGCTCAATGTGAAGAATTCGCGCATGGCGTAGTGGATGAAGCCGAAGAAGCTCGAGCGGGCGGGGATGCCGGAGAATTCCCAACCGCCGAAGCTGCGCGCGAGACAGAGCGCGCGGAAGACGTGAAAGTCGCTCGTCACGATGCCGACGGTTTGGACGTCTTCGCCGAGCATGGGGAGAGAATTTTGCAGATTCTCGTAGGTGCTCGTGGAGCGGTCCTCGAGCTGAATGCGCGAGGGGTCGATGCCCGCGGCGACGAGCCCTTCGCAGATGCACTGCGCTTCGCTCATCGGCTCATCCTCGCCCTGCCCGCCGGACGCGATGCACACGGTGTCGGGGTTTGCCTCCAGATACTCGGCGGCCGCTTCGATGCGCTCGCGGAGAGAGCCGCTCGGCCCGTCGTCGTTCACGCGCGCCCCGAGCACGATCACGGCGTCGAGCCCTTCGGCCGGGGTATGGAACGCGCCCGAGAGTACAAAGCACTCCACGCCGAGGAACACCGCGATCGCCGCCCACACGACGATATTGACCGCCGTGAGCCACCCGCGGGGGAGAGGCGAGCTTTTCCCCTGCTTCCATGCGCGCTTCCAGAGAAAGTACCGCGCGAAGCAGACGGCGGAGAGCATCGGCCAGAGGTAGAGGAGCGACTGCCCGAACCGCACGGTGATGCCCATGCCGAGATAATATAATAAGGTAAGAATTCCCGCGATCAGGAAAAAACGATTCAAACGCAAAGCACCTTTTGTCATAAAAGACCTCCGAGATCATGTTGACTGTTAGACGCGCCGAAAGCGCCGGAAGTTCATTATACCGTATTTACATGGAGAAACCAATGGGAAAATTCAGCGGATATCTGCTCGTCACGGATTATGACGATACCTTCTGCCCCGAACACGGCTGCCCCGTGCCGGAGGAAAATCTCCGCGCGGCGCGGGAATTTATGGAGGAGGGCGGCCTTTTCACTGTCGCCACCGGGCGCGATGTGCGCTCCTATTACTCCATCCGTCACCGCTTCACGGTGAATGCGCCGGTCGTACTGAGCAACGGCGCGGTACTCTTCGACAGTGCGTCAAACACGATCCGCAGCGAGATCACGCTGCCGCCTTCGTGCCGCGAGGAGCTGACCGCCGCGCGTGATGCCTTCCCCGGAACGGGCATGGAGGTACACTGCGGCGAGAATGTGCACGTGTGCGGCGCAACGCCGAATCTCGAGCAGCACCTCGCGCGCATGGGCGTTCCGGTGGCCGAAACAGAGCCGGAGAGCATCCCCCTGCCGTGGACGAAGGTCGTACTCATCGCGCAGGGCAACCTCTTCGGCGAGAGTGATGCATCCCACGCCATCGCCGCATGGATCCGGGAGAACTTCCCCGGAAAGTACGAGGCCACGCCCTCCGGCGCGTTCGTGGATGTAGTCGCCGCCGGCAGCGACAAGGGAGCGGGCGTACGAAAGCTCGCGGAGCTCCTCGGCATAGAGCGCGAAAAGGTCATCTGCCTCGGCGACGGCTGGAACGATATCCCGATGCTGCGCATCGCGGGGCACGCCTTTGTCCCGGCCTCCGCGCTGGAGGGAGTAAAGGCGCTCGAGTGCGTCACGGTGCTCGGCGAGAGCGGGACCTGCATCCGCGATGCGCTGCAATCTATTACGGATGCACAGGAACGAAAATAACATATCAAGAATTTTATACAATTTCCCCACGAAAAATCTGTTGACATTTCCGCTCCGGGCTTTTATACTGATACCAAATTCCGAACCACGGAGATATTATTCCATGAAGACTCTTTCTTTCATCACTCGATACTTTTTTAGCCGTACTATTTCATAGTATGGTAATT
>CAZKGZ010000127.1:0-4607 GCA_964552365.1 uncultured Oscillospiraceae bacterium
CAAAATCGGTCTTTTCTTTTGGGACGGTGTGGGGTATAATGGTTCTATTCGAAAAAAGGAGGTACGGTTTGTGGTGGATTGGGACGGAGACGGCGTTTATTCCGATTTTGATGTTTTGATGGATCTGGATTATCTGGACTTTTGCGACCGGGAAGAGCGCATCAACAAAATGCTGGATGCCATTTTCCGGCACGGGTACACCCATGTGGACTACCCCCTGTTCGAACAGCTCTGCCGCGAGATCGGCATCCCCATTGAAAAATACGAGCAGGAAGATATCGATGAGATCCAGCGCCGCGGAGACAAGCGGCGCCGGTCATAAAGCAGCGCCGCACGAAATGCCGTGCGGCGCTTTCTTTATGGGCGTTTCGGATCGTTATTCCGATTTCTTTTTCTCGTGCAGGTTCACGTTGATGCCGTTCACTTCCACGCCGCCGTCGGCGGGGATGAGGATGTAGGAGCGGCCGTCGATCTCGCGGGTCTCCACGAGGTAGCTGTACTCGCTCGGGAGCGTGATCTTCACTTCCGGCGTGCTGACCTCGAACTTTTTGCTCTCGACAAGGTTCTTCGGGTCGAGGGCGGCGTGGGCACCGTAGCGTTTTTCGCACTCGCGCTCAAACTTTTCCGTTTTCTCGAGCGGCACGCCGTTGGTGCGCAGCACGCTCACCACATCGCGCGCCGTGATCTCCAGTGCATCGGGGTCATGGCTTTCTTTATGCTCGAGGATGCGGCTGCATATATCCTCGTGCACGGCCTGCACCACATCGAAGCTGCAGTCGTTCTCCAGCGTTTCGGCGAGCGTTTCGGAGAAATTCTCCTTCTGCTCGGCGGCGGACATCGGCGGCTCCACGCGGAAAAGTCCGTCGATGAGCTCGGGGTGGATCTCGGCGGTGTCGTGGCTGTAGTAGAGCACATCGTAAATGTTCGCGCGGCGGTCATCGAACGCCGGGAACACGAAGCCGACCGCCGGGGCGGCGACCGTCTGACCGGTCGAGGTGCCGCGGAAGGCGCTCTCCTCGGCAAAATACCGCAGCGCCGCCGTGCTGTCCTTCACCGGGCAGACCGAGCACACGAAGAAGCGGAACACCTCGTCCGAGTTCTCGTCCGGCGCACTGTCCTTATGGTGGCTCGGCACATCGTACGCATCGCCCGCGAGCAGGATGAGGTAGTTCTCGCCCTGCATATCGATGGAGGTGATGATGCGCTCGAAAAGGTCGCGGCGGGCTTTCTCGTCCGAGCAGGCGCACTCGCGCAGCGTCTGCAGGAGGGCGTGCTCGTCGCTTTTCTCGGCGACCTGCTCATTGCGGAACGGCACGGAGATGAGGTTGCGTCCGAGCGTGCCGGAGAGCGTTTTCTTGAGGAGCGCAAGGTACATCTCCTGCTCCTCCTTGGAGACCATGCCGAGCGAGGTGTCCGTCTCGGCGACGACCTCGCGCGCGGCGTTGACGAAGCAGCCGTATATGTGGGTAATGCCGCTGTGGTCGCTCTTGAAACGGCGGCGAAGTTCGTTGAGTTCCTTTTGATTCATGGTGTTTTTCCTTTACTTGATATTTGGGGATAAAAGCAGCATTGCCTATTTTGCAATGCTGCTGTTTTCAAAATATAAAGACCTGTGCGCCGTAGGTGATGACGGATACGATGACGGCGGCGATGCACACGCCCATCGCAATGGCGGGGAAGGCGCGTTTTAAGCGCATATCCATCATGGCGGCGACGAGAGCGCCCGTCCATGCGCCCGTGCCGGGCAGCGGGATGGCTACGAAGATCGCGAGGCCCCAGAAGGCGTACCGTTCGACCTTGGTGCGGTTTTTCTCGGCGCGCGCCTCCAGACGGTTCACAAGACCGTTGAGCTTCGGCATATGCGCGCGCATCCACGCGAAGATCTTCCGGATGAAGAGGATGATGAACGGCACCGGCAGAAGGTTTCCGCAGATGGCCGCTAAAATCGATGTCCAGATGCTCAGTCCGCGCACGACGCCGAACGGGATCGCGCCGCGCAGCTCAATGACCGGCACCATGGCCACAAGAAATGTCAGGAGTATGTCTTTCATATCAATCTGCCTTTCGGAGGCTTGCGAATTTATCTTTGGCTTTCCCGATAAGCTCCGTGATTTTCGCCTGCAGGCGGTACATCACGCTCATCACCGGCCACGCGAGCAGCGCGAACACGGCGAGGACAAGGATGCTGAGGAAATCGAGCGTCACGAGGTTGAATATGCTCTTGAGGAAAAGGAAGCTCACGACGAAGCCGACCGTCATCGCGCAGAGCATGGCAAGGCGGAGCTTTCCGAGGGGTTTGGCCGTCTGATAGACCATCATGAGGCCGACGACGCCCATCACGCCGGTGCATATGGTGCTCATGGCGGAGTCATCGAGCCCGGCGGCCAGATAGAAGAGCATCACGCCGCCGACGAGGAGAATGTCGGTAAGCGCGGCGGGCAGTGCGCGGTGCACCACATTTTTGAGGAATTTTCCGCGCACGAGTGAGCGGTTCGGCTCCATGGCGAGCACAAAGGCCGGGATGCCGATGGTCATGCAGTTGACGAGGCCGAGCTGCGCGGGCGCAAGCGGATATGGCAGCACGAATATGAGACTGATGATCGCCATCGCAAGGGAGAACATGTTCTTCACGAAATAGAGCGATGCCGAGCGCTCGATGTTGTTGATGACGCGCCGGCCTTCGGCGACGACATTCGGGAGCGAGGCAAAGTTGGAATCCGTGAGGACGATCTGCGACACCTGACAGGCGACATCGCTGCCGGATGCCACGGCGATGGAGCAGTCCGCCTCCTTGAGGGCGAGCACGTCGTTCACGCCGTCACCGGTCATAGCCACGGTGTGCCCCTGCTTTTTGAGGGCGAGGACGAGCCGCCGCTTCATTTCCGGCGTGACGCGCCCGAATACGATGCACTCGCGCGCCGCTTCCTCGACCTGTTCGTCGGTCTCGAGCGTGCGGGCGTCGATGCTCCGCTCCGCTCCGGGGATGCCGGCGCGGCGGGCCACTTCCGAGACCGTAAGCGGGTTGTCGCCCGAGATGACGCGCACCGACACGCCTTCGCGCGCAAAGTACGCGAACGTCTCCGGCGCTTCGGCGCGGATCTTGTTGGAGAGGAGGATGAGGGAGATCGGCAGGATGTCCGCCGTGAGAGCCTCATCGGTGAGCTGCCCGTCGTACCATGCGAGGAGCAGCACGCGGCAGCCCTTGGCGGAGTAGGCGTCGATCTTATCGCGGTATTCGTCGAGGTGTTCGCCGAGGATGACCTCCGGCGCGCCGAGAATGTAGGTCTCGTCCTCGTGGAACGAAACGCCGCCGTACTTCTTCGCGCTCGTAAAGGGGAGCGCGGCGATGGCGCGCTGCGTCACTTCGCCGGTGAAAAACTTGCGGAGCGCCGCCATGGTGTCGTTGTCGCCGCGCATAGCCGCGCAGTAGTCGGCCATGATCATGTGGATGTCGTCATCAATAAAGCGGTCGGGGCAGAGCGGCACGATGTCCTCGACGATCATTTTGTTTTCGGTGACGGTGCCGGTCTTGTCCACGCAGAGCGTATCCACGCGCGCGAGCGTTTCGATGCAGTCCATCTCGCGGCACATGGTCTTCTTCTGTGCAAGGCGCAGCACGCCTGCCACCAGTGCGAGACTTGTGAGCAGATACACGCCCTCCGGGATCATGCCGACGATCGCGCCGACCGTGGAGGTGACGCCGGTGGAAATGTCGCGCTCGAGCCAGGCCACTTCCTTGATGACGAGCAGCACGCCCATCGGGATGATGCCGACGCCGATCCATTTGACGAGGTCGCTCAGGGCTTTCATCATGCCTGTGGAGCGGCGCTTTTTCTGCGCTTTGGCGTCGTTGGTGAGACGGTTCACGAACGAGTCCGCGCCGACGGCGGTCAGCCGTGCATAGCACATGCCGGACACGAGAAAACTCCCCGAGAGGAGCGCATCGCCCGGGCCTTTTTTGATCTCATCCGCTTCGCCGGTGACGAGCGCTTCGTTTACGAGGCATTCGCCCTCCGTCACCACGGCATCGGCGCAGACCTGATTCCCGGAGAGGAAGAGCACGATGTCATCGCGCACGAGCTCGGCGGTGTCCACGCGCCGCTCGCGTCCTTCGCGAACGACGGAGCATTTCGGTGCATTCAGGATATGCAGCGCATCGAGCGCCTTTTTGCTGCGGAGCTCCTGCACGATGCCGATGACGGCATTGATAATGACGACCACCATGAACGAAAGGTTCAGGATCGACGCCTGCACGGCCACAAGGCATACGGCGAGCACGAGGAACACGAGGTTAAAATAAGTAAGGAGGTTTTCCCGAACGATCTGTCCGGTCGTGCGCGTGGGCGGCTCTACCGGAAGATTGGCCCACCCCGCATCGGCGCGCTCGGCGGCTTCCGCTTCGGTAAGTCCCTCATGCGGCGCCGCTTCCCGAACTGCGATCTCCCGCCGCACCGGCTCTTCTTCGGTTTTCTTACGGATAAGCTCCCAAGCCATACCGTTTTCCTCCAAAATTCGCAATGAACACAGTATAACAGCTTTTTCCGATTTTTCAACGGATATTGTCTTAATAATGTATTAAGAATAAGCAAGAGGGGAAGCAGCGGGCT
>CAZKGZ010000128.1:0-1962 GCA_964552365.1 uncultured Oscillospiraceae bacterium
CCCCGCACAGGATGTCCGCTATCTTGATACCGACACCTTCACCCTCACGGCCGAAGCACCGCAGGGCGTTGTCGTGCCGAAGCTCTGAAAAACGCCATAACGCAAAAAACAGGCGAGAATGCAGTTTTGAGATGCACTCTCGCCTGTATCATTATAGTTTTGAAAATCGCAAGGCCTTGTTTCAGCTGAAGATACGCAGAGATCCGAATGTGCAGGCCATTAATGCGGCAACGGTGCCCATAAGGATCGCGGAAAGCCAGGCATTTCCGGTTTTGCGATAAAGAAGTGTGGAGCCTCCTACACCTACAGCCATGCCGGCGGGCATGCCCCAAAGGCGCGTTACATCCGTGTTATAGGTAAACAGCCAGGGCGCCTCGATACCCTTGCTCGACAGGATCCAGTTGGCGGAAATTGCCACGACCAGTGTAAATGTGGCGCACAGGATATTGAAAACCATGGCGATCACAATATCCAGCGTTTCCTTTCCGGTAGACGGCAGCCGACGTTCTACATTCAGTGTCAGAGAGGCGACCAGGAAGCAAATGATCCAGATAACGATGTAAGCAATGTAATGCTTGATTTTATAAATGGGGATGGACTTAAATCCGAAGAACCATGCGTAGAAGCTCGTACCCAGCACATCTTCCTGCAGCTTGACGCCGGCCCACGCAATAGCCACGACCAAAGCGGACAGCAGGATCGTTTTTCCGATCATTTCAAAGCTCAGCTTATTGGTTCCGTCCGGTGTCAATCCGAGATCCTGCAGTTGAAGTTTGTGCTTTCGTCCGTCGGTAAAGCGGTAAAGGGTATATCCCGCCAAGCCGCAAACATTGAATCCGATGATCGTTCCCAGCGCCACATTGGCATAAGTCAGACGAAGGCCGGGCACATTGACCGTTTCCGGCGGAAGTTTGGACCAGCCGAAAGCCGATATCAAGCCGAATGCGTTTGTTTTAAGAACAACGAACGGCAAAACGATGCCCAATGTGATGCTGATCGCAAGTCCGATGCCGCGCAGGCCGATATTTCTTGCAACAGGACGCTTTACCGCCGCAAACGCCGGGACCTCTTCGATCAGGAGGAGTGCCAGAGCGCAGATAAACAGGCCGTAGACCAGAATACCGGCAAGGCCGAGCCAGTCTTTATACATCCAGATCTGATTTGTGGAATCAATGTAGTTCGGCACATTCTCTTCTCCCACCACTTCCTGCGCAAACCAGACGAGGTTGCCGATGGTGGATTGGCGGACAAAAGCAGCCTCATGAACGCGCTGGTAGTCGCACATACCGACGACCGCATTGCCTTCCTCAAAGGACCCCGCGACTGTTCCCAGCTCTGTGTACTGTGCTCCGTGATAAACGGACTCTCTGGCGTCCAGCCAATCTTGAACGAGCCCCAGTACGCGCTCCGCGCCGCCTTCCGCATCGCCAAAGTCGAGCAAAACATTGCCGGTATAATTCAGTATGCCGTCCGTGTAAGTCTCCGCACCCTCAACACCGCGGAACTGGCTTCCGAGCTGTCCGGAAGCGGAAAGGACGGCTTTCGGCTGGTATTTCCCGGCGAGTCCGGCAGCGACCGATCCGCCCATGGAATGCGCAGATATAAGAATGTTCGATGTGTCGACGAAGTCATACGTCAGCGCTTCCTCATAAAACGCCTCAGCCGTAGACATCAGGAAGGGAAGCGCCGCAAATTGCTCGGCACTGTTTTCCGAGTCGCCCGCGCCGTATAGGTCGGGGCAAATAACGACGAATCCCCGTCGTGAAAATTCCACGGCCCAGGACTCATGGTTTCGCGCGTTTCCTGCGTTTCCGTGGATGCAGAACATCAGAGGTGCCGGTGTTTCAGCGGTTGCATTCTCCGGAATGTAGATCAATGCGCTCACCAAATCGCCGTCATACCCGTTGACGTAGATCCTTTCGATACGGACATTTCCCCAGCCTGTGATCACGCCCCAGTTCA
>CAZKGZ010000128.1:1972-4606 GCA_964552365.1 uncultured Oscillospiraceae bacterium
CGTAACGGCAAAGAACCGTCTTGCTTTCTTTTTTGCCGATGTTTGTTCTTGCATAATGGTTTCTCTCCTTCTTTCGATTTGCGGCAGAACCGCACAATGCCGTCTGCGGCGCTTTGCGGAAATTTTCCTCCTGCGTTTCGGTGCATCGCTCTTGCAATATGCAAAGTATTGCAGCGTCAATGTTCCTCATGCGGAAGCAGAACTTGCTTGCAAATCGCTCGCGCCGGATCATCCGGTGCCGCCATGTGTTTTTATCATAAAAAAGAAGAGAATATTTGCAACCGGGAATGCGTATCTGCCGGATTTACGGCGTAAGTGATGTCTCGCCGCTGCCGGAAAGTCTCATCTATACAACATTATCACGAATCGGGGAACAGCAGCATCAAGCTGAACCATTTTTTCTCCTTGTCGATTCGGATCTCTACGGAGCCTTCATATTTTTGGACTGCGCGCGTAATGCTGCTCAAACCGATGCCGTGCATGGATCTGTCGTCTTTATCGGTCAGCAGTATATTATTTTCTTGTTTTATCTCGCCGGTAAAACGATTGCTGAAACGCAGTACAGTCAAATTGGCAAAATGCGAGCTTTTCAGATATATGATCCGCTCTGCATTATCGGGTAAGGTCTGAACAGCCTCAATTGCATTATCCAGGGCGTTGCCGAAAATCGTGATCAAATCGACCGACTTCACACGCTCTAAAGACGAGAGATCCAAGCACACATTGAACTGGATGCCATCCAGTGAAGCTCTCTGTATTTTTTCGCTCAGCAGCGCATCAACGACCGGATTCCCGGTAGCCGCTCTGCTCTCATATCCGTCGAATTGCGGCAAAAGTTCATCCAGATAATGTTGGATATCGTCCTCGGTCCCCGCCATGCTCCGGATCGCAAGCAGATGGTTTTTCATATCATGATACAGTCGGCGTATATCATTGTTTGTTTGCAGAGCACGCTTGGCGTTTTGCATTTCATATTCCATTGTCAGGCGTTCCATTTGAGCTTTGTTTCTTCCTTCGGACGCCTGCTGTGCGCTTTCGTTCAAGACAAGAGCAAGAAATACGCCGGTAGAAGAAAAGAACGCAAAGGCGAGAAGGTCACGCCATTGGAAAGCAGATGTTTGAAAAGCGATGGTGCTCACCAGGATCCATTTGAAGTAGACCGCTAAAAAAGAGCACAGGATAAGCAGCGCCCATCGAACGCGCCCTACGCTTCGTATTTCCCGGAGGTCGATGTTTGCTTTGACGAGCCGGAACAGAAGGAATTCCACCAGGATCCCCAGAAATGTAAGTACGGAGAGGTCGATGCTTGCCCCGGCAAATTGCACGGTTCGCTGCAGCAGGATCCGTATATTCTGCGCCGTCACATAAATCACCGTAGAAAAGCCGGACATATACAGCGCTGTTTCCCGTGCCGAGTTTTTACTCAGCCGTATATAGCTGTACACTATGACCCATCGATATACCAGTCTGCCGCTCTGGAAGATATAGTTAAAGAATGATCGGGTATTGGCGAGATCCATCAGGCTTTCCGGTGTAAAGAACAGGAAAAACAACAGCAGCAGCGGAAGATAATTTTTCGCGTTCCTGCGCGTATCCTTATTGGGAATGCAGCCGAAAAAGCGGATATTGATCAGAATATCCGCCGCGAAGCTGAAAAGGCTGCCCAAATATTTCAGTATAACTTGAGCTGTCACATCTGTTCTCCTATGTAAGACGCCAATGCGTTCATGAATTCCTTTTTCTTCCGTTGGCTGATCGGTATTTGGCTTTCATCCGCCAAGATCAGATAATTTTGCGCCACGGTTCGAATTTTTTTGGCATTAACGATATAGGAACTGTGGCACCGTAAAAATCCGTAAGGCATCAGCTGCTCCTCCAGCTCATTCATGGGACAGCGATACTCCGTGACCGAACCGTTGATGCACACATACATGGAATGATTGCGAACTTCGCAGTACGATATTTCCGAAACAGGCAGTCGATATGTAACGCCTCCGCAGCGCAAAGAGACATATTTTTCCTGCTCTCTGGTTCGGTCGACCAGGTGCAAGGCACAGCTCAATTCATGCTGCAGTTCGGGGTAGCTCACGGGCTTGCGGACGAAGCCGAAAGCACGGACAGCATATCCCTCAATTGCGCGTTGATACATTGTCGTGATAAAAATAATGCAGACCTGCGGATCGTGTTGGCGAATATCTCGGGCGGCATCCATACCGTCTATCCCGGGCATATAAATATCCAGGAAAAGAATATCCAAATTTTCGGGGTATTTCCCGAGAAGTTCATTTGCGGAGGTATACTCCAGTATTTCCATTTCCGCATTTTCCGATGAACTGTATTGAGATAAATAATTTGATATTTTTGTTCTTGCGCTTTTCTCGTCGTCACATATAGCGATACGATACATCTCCACCCCTCCATGGGGTTAGTTTACCACGAATTTTTGCGGGTGCAAAGTCGGAAATTTCAATTTTCCCGAGAGTACGGCATTTGCTTATCAGGGAAGCAGTGCGCAATATCGTTGCCGGCGGCAATGTCTTTTTTCTCCCGGTAAAATCAAGCGGTATCGCACGAATACGAAAACAGGCGAGAATGCATTGCACTCTCGCCTGTTTCTTTTTATTTACTTTACTT
>CAZKGZ010000129.1:0-4605 GCA_964552365.1 uncultured Oscillospiraceae bacterium
AGACGACATTGTGCGGTGTTGCCTTAAATAAAAGCACAGGCGGGGGAGGAATTTCTCCTCCCCCGTTAAGTCTGTAGGTTGGTTTACTTTACTTAATGGTGAAGTACTTCTCGGGAACTTCGACCTGCGTGGAGCCCATGTAGTAGCCCGGATCGCCCATGATGTAGGTGTCCTGGTACACAAGGAACACGTTATCCTGCTTGACGCCGGTCTCGGCGTTGGTGTAGTTGGAGCCGTTCCACTCCGCGTTCGGGGAGTAGACCTGATAGGCCTTCGCGATGTCGTCGATGTCGGTCAGCTCGCTCTCGCCCTTGATGACGTTGAGAGCATGCTCGGCAAGGCCGGCGGAAACGGTGTAGCCGTAGGAGTAAGCCCAGGTGCCGAAGCGTCCGGCGCCGCCCTTTTCAACGATGGCGGACTCGACCTTGGCAAGGATCTTCTCGTAGTCGCCGGCTTCCTCGGTCAGGTCGATGCCCAGCGCGCCGGGATAGCCCATGGTCGGGGAGGGCAGGTCAGCCTCGATGAAGTATCCGCCGTACTCGAGGAGCTGCTTGAGCAGAGGCTCGGTGTGGGCGTCGTTGGTGCAGAAGTAAGCGGCGTTCTGGCCGTACTTCTCGACCCACTCGGGGACCTTCTCAAGGATGTAGGCCTGAGCGCCGGCAACGCCGACATCGGAGGTCGGGTCGGGAGCGGTCTCAAGGACGAACTCCATGCCGAACTCTTCGCAGGCAGCCTGCATGATGGCAACGCGGCGGCTCATGGTCTCATAGGACATGTGGCGCGGGAAGGAGATGTGCACGAAGGTGTCGCAGCCCAGCTCGTGAGCGGTGCGGATGATGAGGTAGCCGCGGGCAACGAAGTCGTTGTTGCACACGAGGTCAGCAGCGGAGCCGATCTCGGGCAGGTCTTCGTGGGACTCACCGGCGATGCAGATGATGTCGGGGCGGGTCTCCTTGATGCGGCGGAAAGCCTCGGTGGTGCCGGGGACAGCCTGGTTGACGATGATGGCCTTCATGTCGGGGTCATCGGACAGGTTGACGATGGTCTGGATGGTGGTCTCGAGCTCTTCGGTGAAGTTGTCGGGGTAGATGGCAAGCTTTACCATGTCCTCGCCGTACTTCGCCTGGAAAGCTTCGGCGCCGCGGCGGTCGTCCTCGGACTGAGAAACGGAACCGGTAACGATGCCGATGTGGATGACTTCGTCGGTCTCGGTGGCTTCCGCGGCCTCTTCGGTCTCGGCAGCCTCTGCAGTCTCTGCGGTTTCGGCAGACGTCGTGGTCTCGGTCGTCGTGACGGTGGTCGAGGAGCCGCAGGCGCACAGCGCGAATACCATGCACAGAGCCATAAGCAGTGCGATGAGTTTTTTCATTTTTTCCCTCCTAAGATTTGTACCTATTCCCGCTCGAGGCGGCAATGCGGGTACATATGTATTTGGTATTATAGAGAGTTTTCAATTTCATGTCAATACTGCAAATCGGTAAATTGAAGAAAAACATTTGTATGCCACAGAATTACATTATAATTTCTTTTAAATTTGGGCATTTTTCAGAAAATTGGGCGGTCGGTGCTGTTTCTCTCCCCCCGCGGCGCAGAAAAATACCCGCCTGTGGGTCAGACAGGCGGGTGGGGTATTTCATCCGGCGTAGAACAGGCCGTACATTTGTTTGTATTGCAGGATACGGTAAACGCTCTCGTCGAGGCGGCTCTCGGATATCGTGCCGGTCTGGACGGCTTCGAGGATGGCGTCGAAGGCTTCGGTGAAGTACTCCGGCATAAGGAGGATATCGGCACCGGCATTGAATGCGGCGAGGGCCGCTTCGCCGGAGGAATAGGTCTCGGTAATAGCGGTCATGGCGAGGGCGTCGGTGATAACGAGGCCCGTGAAGCCGAGCTCTCCGCGCAGATAGCCGGTGATCATCTCATAGGAGAGGCTCGAGGGGGTGCTCGTGCCGGTCACGTTCGGCGCGGCCACGTGCGCGACCATGACGGCGCAGCCCGTGAGGTCGTTCGTGCTGTAGGGGATCCACTCGCACGCGGCGAGCTCATCGTGGGTCTTATAGGTGACGGCCAGTCCCTGATGGCTGTCCTCCGCCGTGTCGCCGTGGCCGGGGAAGTGCTTATACACCGGAATGATGCCCTGCGAAGCCAGGCCGCTCGCGCAGGCGCCCGCCATGGCGGCGGCGGTGTACGCATCGGTGGAAAAGGCGCGGCGGCCGATGACGGTGTTCTGCGGATTCGTGAACACATCCGCTACGGGCGCAAAGTCCATGCTGAAGCCGTACTCGGAGAGGTACGCGCCGATGGTGCGGCCCATGTTCTCCGCCTGTGATGTGTCGCCGGTCGAGCCGACCGCCATGGCGCTCTCGTATTTCGGCAGGTTAAAAGCGGAATTCGATGCAAGGCGCGCCACGCTTCCTCCCTCCTCGTCCACGGAGACGAAGGCGGGCACACTGACGGCATTCGTAAGCTCGGCGGTGAAGGCTTTGAGCGATGCGGGATCGGTGATGTTTTTGCTGAAGATGGCAAAGCCGCCGACCGGGTAGTTGGCAAGCACCTCGCGCAGTGCGGGCGTGAGCGTCTTTACGCCCTCCACGGAGGAGGAGTTGATGTCGCCCGCCGCGAGTGTGAGATCCAGTGCGTCGGGTCGGATGATGAAGAGCTGACCGACCTTTTCGCGGAGGGTCATCGTCTGCATATAGCGCACGATGGGGTCGCTCTCATCAAGCGGCTCACTCGTCGGTTCTGCGGTCGGTTCGGCGGTCGCCTCCGGTGTTGCCGTGGGCAGCGGCGTTGCGGTCGGCTGCGGCGTGGCGGTCACGACCGGTCTCGCCGTCTCTTCCGGGGCGGGTTCGGGCGATTTGCCGGAGCCGCACGCCGTGCAGGCGAAGAGCATGGCGATGCAGAGCAGCAGGACCGCCGCACGGAAAAGTGTTTTATTGATTCGATTCGATTTCTTTTTCATATCCGTAAGTCTTTCTTGCGACGCCGAGCTCCTCGTTCGCCGCGATAACATACACGCGAATGGGCGAGTCCTTTTTCGTGATGCGGCGGTCGCCGGTCTTCTGCGTGTTGCGGCGCTTGGAGAGGCGGATGCCCATATACGAAAGGCGCTCGCACACCATTTTCCGGATGATATCCGAGTTCTCGCCGATGCCGCCGGTGAAAGCGATGCAGTCGAGGCCGCGCATTTCGGCGGCGAAGGCGGCAATATAGCGCACGATTCCGGTCACATATACATCGACGGCGAGCTTGGCGCGCTCGTTGCCCTGCTCTGCGGCTTCGAGCACATAGCGAAGGTCGTTGCTCACGCCGGAGATTCCTTTGAGACCGCCTTCCTTCGTCATGCCGCGTTGGATCTCCTCATCGGAGAGGCCCTGCGCGCGGAGATAATACACGATGTCCGCGTCCATGGCTCCGACGCGGTTATTATGGATAAGGCCGGTCTGCAGCGTCAGGCCGAAGCTCGAGTCGCGGCTTTCGCCGTTCTCGATGGCGCAGATGGATCCGCTGCCGCCGAGATGGCACGAAACGGCGCGGTATTTCTTGCCCTCCCGGTTTTCGAGCACGGAGGCGACATAGGAATGCGAAGCGCCGTGGTACCCCATGCGGCGAACGCCGTATTTTTCGACCCACTCGTACGGGACACCGTAGATGCACCGCTCGAGCGGAATGGTGCGGTGGAAGTCCGTTTCAAATGCACCGATGAACATCGTTTCCGGCAGCACCTCACGCAGCGCTTCCACGGCCGCGAGATAAGGGCCGTTGTGCGCCGGGGCGGCGGCGTACATATCGCGCATGCCCTGCAGCACCGGCTCCGTCAGCTCGTGTACGCCGTAATAGCCGCGGCTGAGAACGGTTTTGAAACCGACGCGCTCGATCTCGCCGACCGATGCGATCACGCCGCGCTCCTCGCTCGTGATGTCCGCGAGGAAGCGGCGAATGCCGGTCTGATAGTCCGGAACGGACTGCTTTTCCTCGCGGATCTGTACGCCCTTTGCTTCATTCGCATATTTATAGATGGCATCATCGGAGCTGCCCACGCGCTCTACGCCGCCGGAGGCCAGCACCTTCTCGGCGGGCATATCGTAGAGCTTGAATTTGAGCGATGTGCTTCCCGCATTGCATATCATAACGATCATATTCGTATCCCCTTTTTTCGGTTTGTACGCATTGTATCATATTTTCTCTCTCTTGCATAGACGGTGCTGCTTTCCGTTCGGTTCAGGGGCAGAGATACGAAAAGGCGCAGCCTCTTTCGAAGCTGCGCCGATTTCTTTTTTGCGCTCGGATGAAATTACACCAGTTCGATGACCGCCATCTCCGCGGCGTCGCCCTTGCGGGTGCCGATGCGGGTGATGCGGGTGTAGCCGCCGGTGCGCTCCTTGTACTTGGGAGCGATCTCATCAAAGGTGCGCTTGGCGATGTCCTCGCGGGTGATGAAAGCAACTGCCTGACGGTAGTTGTTCAGGCCGCCTTCCTTGCCGAGGGTAATCATCTTCTCTGCGAGAGGAGCGATTTCCTTGGCGCGGGTAACGGTCGTTTCCATACGTCCCTTGTCCAGGAAGTCCGTGACCTGCTGGCGGAGCATTGCCATGCGCTGATCGG
>CAZKGZ010000130.1:0-4553 GCA_964552365.1 uncultured Oscillospiraceae bacterium
AAAATTTCTGCGCCGGGGCATTTCGCTCCGGCGCAGTTTTCTGTGAGGGTATTATGCAGTTCAACGGATTCAGTGAGGAGACCGGGGAGTTTCTGTGGGGCATCGCGTTCAACAACGAGAAGCCGTGGTTTGAAGCGCACCGCGAGCAGTTCGTGCGCGCCGTGAAAGACCCGCTCGATGCGCTCGCGCGCGAGGTACTCGCGCTGACGGAGGCAAAGCACCCGGACGACGGGTACCGCGTACACATCTCCCGCATCCACCGCGATGCGCGGCGGCTCTTCGGGCGCGGGCCGTACAAGGATCATTTGTGGTTCACGCTCTGGTCGAATGCCGGGGACGACAACGGCCCTGCGTTCTGGTTTGAGGTCGGCCCCGCGACCTACAGCTACGGCGTCGGCTTCTACTGCGCCAAACCCGGTCAGATGGACGCCTTTCGCCGCTATGTCGACGCGAATCCCGCCGAAACGGAGCGGCTCGTGAAGCGCGTCGCCCGCGCGGGCTACACGCTCGACGGCGAGGAGTACAAGCGGCCCAAGAAAGATGTCGGGCCGGTGCTGAATCCATGGTACAACCGCAAATTTCTCGCGCTCAGCAAGACCTTCGACCACGGCGGCGCGTTCTATACCGCCGAGCTCCCCGCTGTCCTTGCGGCCTCTTACGAGGAGCTCATGCCGGTATACGAGCTTATGTGCCGGTTCGTCACTCCGTGAGGATGATGGGCTCGCCTTCGCAGCGGAGCTTTCCGCCGCGGATCTCCACCGGCTCGTCGGTGATAAGGTTTACATAATTTCCGTCCTTCAACGGGACTTCCACCTCGGCGCTCTTCCCTTTCATGGAGAAGACGCCGAGTTTTTTCTTATTACCGTCATAGCGCAGGCACACGGCGATGTCGTTGGCGTCGTCCGCGTCGGCGCGGAAGACATCGTTCTTCGAGAGATACGCGCGGCGCACGGCGTTGAGCTTTTGGAGACGCGGCGTGATGTCCTCGCCGGTGCGCGGGAACACATCCTTGTCGAAGAGGCTCGGGAGTTTGTCGCACGAGTATTCCTCGCCGCCGTAGAGGAGCACGGTGCCCTTGAGGAAGTAGAGCATCGCCATATAGCTGCGGCGGGCTTTGGCGTCCGGCACAAGGGACGCGATGCGCGGCATATCGTGGTTTTCCATGCTGCGGAGCTTGCACCAGTTCTCGGGGTACATCGTCTCCTGCATCGTGAGGAGATCCATCCACGCGCTCAGCGGCTGCTTGCCCTCGATGTATTTGTCGAAGGTCTCGCGGATGTCGTAGTCATACTCCATGTCGAAGGCGGAGTAGAGCTCGTTGTCGGTGGCGGCATGGATGCCGTTCATGCGGCTGATGAGCACGAAGGTGCGGTGCACCGATTCGGCGAGCCACAGGCAGCCGGGGTGTACCTTCTCCACCGCGCGGCGCGCCTCGCGCCAGAATTCGGCCGGGACGAGCGAGGCCACATCGCAGCGGAAGCCGTCGACGATCTGCGCCCAGTAGCACAGATGCGCGATCTGCGCGTCCCAGAGGGCGCGGCAGGAGTAGTCGAGGTCGATGACATCCGACCAGTCGGAGGTCTTGCCGCCGAAGCTGCCGTCCGGCTTGCGATAGTAGTATTCCGGGTGCTCCGTCACATACACGGCGTCGGGCGAGGTGTGGTTGTAGACCACGTCGATGATGCACTTCATGCCGCGCTTGTGGATCTCGTCCACGAGGGCTTTGAAGTCATCGAGCGTGCCGTATTCGGGGTTGACCGCGCCGTAGTCGCGGTTGGCGTACGGGCAGCCGAGGGTGCCTTTCTTGCCCTTCACGCCGATGGGGTGGATGGGCATGAACCAGACGATGTCCGTGCCGAGGGCGCGGATGCGGTCGAGATCGCCGATGACGGCGCGGAACGTGCCTTCCGGCGTGTGGTTGCGGACATAAACGCTGTAAATGAGCTTTTCGCGCAGCTCGAGCGGTGTGTTTTCTGCCATGGTATTACTCTCCTTTACGCACGCATCCCGAGACACCTCTGCCTCGGGACGGATACTTGTTATTCTTTAACGGCCGCGTCGCAGATGATCTGCACGCAGGTTTCGGTGCCGAGGGAGCCGCTGTTGAGGGCGAGATCGAAATTGTGGCAGTCGCCCCAGTGCTGGCCGGTGTAGTGCTCGTAGTAGGTGCGGCGCGCGCGCTCGACCTTCTTCATGGTGTGGAGGATCTCGGTCATGTCGTTCGTGCCGAGGCGGTCTTTCATGCGCTCGGCGCGGCTGGCTTCGTCGGCATGGAGATAGACATTCAGCGTGTCAAAGCCGGCCTCGCGGAGAATGACATCGGCGCAGCGTCCTACGATGACGCACGGGCCCTTGGACGCGAAGTCGAGCACTACGCTGCGCTGCGTCTCATAGATGAAGTCCTTCTGGTCGTAGGAAACGGGAGTGATGTTCCGAAGGAAGTTCTCCGTGCCGGAGATGGTCTCCCCTTCATCGGCGATCTGCTTGGCGTCGATGCTGCTGGCCTTCGCGGTTTCCGCAATGATGTCGCGGTCGTAGAGCATAATGCCGAGACGCTTCGCAACGGCGAGGCCGATCTCGCGCCCTCCCGCGCCGTACTGCCGGCTGATGGTAATGATCTTCATGGTTCCTCCGCCTTTCTCCGTGGTTGGCTTGTAATTTGATGCTATGGTTATAGCATTATTTCCGTGAGATTGCAAGAGTTTATCTGTCCGAATCTCTCCCGAAAGCAGAGATACGGTAAGGGTTTTTCCGGCTCTTTCGCAGGATAACAAAATATACAAAAATTTGTCCTCGGTTTTTGTGGTTTTGCTGTTTACATAAGGCTTTATCAAAGCTTGACATTGGGGGCCGAGATTCGTATAATACTAAGAAATATGGCTTTGAAAAGCGACCGGGGTGTGAGGGATATGGAGAAGAAAATACTTGCCGAGATCTTCCGCGGCCCCATTGCCCTCTCCCGCACTCTCATCGACATTACAGACTGATTTTCGGAACCATTGCCCCCAAAACGGGCAAGGGTTCTTCTTTTATGGAGGGAAACTATGATCAAGAATTGGGATGAGGTTCGCATTGAACCCGAGTTTTGCGACCAGGGCGTGGACTGCTACCGCGTGAAGGGCGACTTTATCAACGAGTATTACATCATTTCCGAGGCCGAGACGCGCAAGCTCATGGATCACCCGGAGGTCGTCGGCTATGAGGTGTACACCTCGCTCGTGACGGCGACATCGCAGATGATGTACTTCCTCAAGGAGCACAAGAAGATCACCCACGCGAACATTCTCTCCATCCTGCGCGGCGCGCTCAACTATCCGCTCGAGGAGAGCTGCTTCCGCGAGCACATCCGCGTGCACGACATCAGCTTCATGTCGAGCGAGCGCGTGTTCAACGAGAACGGCGTTGTGAACGGCCTCGCCATCAAGTACTGCAAGATCGCCACCGTGCCGAACAGCACGCTGATGATCGGCGATATCATTGCCTCCGGCGACACGCTCGTGCAGTGCCTGCGGTATGTGACGGACTACTACCGCAAGAACGGCGCGGCGCTGCGCAACATCATTCTCTTCACCATCGGCGGCACGAAGGGCATCGAGCTCCTCGAGCGCCTCACCACGGAGATCCGCGAGTACTGGCCCGATTTTGAGGGCTTCATCACGGTCTACTACGAAGGCATATTCAGCTGCTACGAGCCGGGCGACCTCGGCGTTTCCGGCATCAACCGTGCGCTCATAGACTTCTACTGGAAGGGCGGCATCATCGCTCCGGCGTTCCGCCGCGAGACGCTCTCCATGCAGAATCCGCTCTTTGAGAAGTGCATCATCTACGACGGAGGCGCACGGCGCTACGAGATCCAGGAGCACATCAAAGAGGTGCTCGAGTTCTGGGAGGGCATTCTGGAGCGCGCCGACATCATCGACAAGGACGCGCTGCTCGAAGAGAAGCTCGGCCACTCGCTCACCATCTCCTACGAAGACTGGCTGCGCGACTGCCACTACGAGGATCTCCCCGAAAAGGAGACCCGCTGGCTCTACCAGCAGGAAAAAGGCTACATCGAAAGCCTCCGCGACATCTCCCTCAAGCAGATCGCCAGGCAGAGGATCGATGAGTTTACGCACGCGCTGCGGAAATACATTCAGTAAGATCAAGAAGCCTTCTCTCGGGTTTGAGGGAAGGCTTTTTTGCGCCTGCGGGCGGGGAAACCTCTCAGTCAGCCTTCGGCTGCCAGCTCCCCTTTCAGGGGAGCCAAGGGCTTGAGGAAGGGATCAACCGGCTGCGAGTCGGACAAGTCAAAGCATCTCGTGCCCTCTTAGGTGGCTGGCGGCGGCGTAGCTTGCCGATGGGGGCGTCTGCCGAGGAGCTTTGCGGGGGACGCGCATTAGTGAATAGTGAATGTTGAATAGTGAATAATGAAGAATGGCGGCTGTCCTTTGGGGCAGCCGCTTTTTTGCGCAAAGCGCCCCGAGGGGTTCCCTCGGGGCGCTAAGTTTAATTGGGTTGCTTGAGAGGCGGATCAGAAGGCGTTTTCGATGGTGAAGCGCTCTTCGTCCATC
>CAZKGZ010000131.1:0-4522 GCA_964552365.1 uncultured Oscillospiraceae bacterium
GGGATATTATTCAATATTCACCATTCATCCTTCACTATTCACTAAAGCTCTCCGCAGGAGAGCGCAAAAAAGAGGCTCCCCCGTTTTTGGCGGGAAAGCCTCTGTTTGGGATTACATTCAGCAGAGCGTGCTGCCGGCGGGGATGTTGTTGTCTAACATGATGAGGTGGAGCTCTTCTTTGCCGTTGATGGTGCGGACGGCGGAGAGGAGCATGCCGTTGGATTCGAGACCCATCATTTTGCGCGGCGGGAGGTTGACGATCGCGGCGACCGTCTTGCCGACGAGATCCTCGGGCGCGTAGTACTTCGCGATGCCGGAGAGGATCTGGCGCGGCGTGCCGGAGCCGTCGTCAAGCTCGAAGCGCAGGAGCTTCTCGGACTTCTTCACATGCTCGCACTTTGTGACCTTGCACACGCGCATGTCGCACTTCTCGAAGTCGTCGAACACCACGTTCTCCTTGAAGGGCTCGATGGGATCGATCTTCGGCTTCGTGAGCTCTTCGAGAGCCTTGAGCTCCTTCTCCATGTCGATGCGCGGGAAGAGGTTCTCGCCCTTCGTCACGCTCACCTCGGCGGGCAGGACGCCGTATTTGTCGGCATTGTCCCAGCTCATCGCGCTCTCGTCCGCGCCGATCTGGGCGGCGAGCTTCGCCATGCTCTCGGGCATGAACGGCGTGAGGAGCGTGCCGCACACGCGCAGCGTCTCCACGAGGTTATAGAGCACACGCGCAAGGCGCGGCTTCTTCGCTTCGTCCTTCGCGAGCACCCAGGGGGCGGTCTCGTCGATGTACTTGTTGGCGCGGGAAATGACGCGGAAGACCTCGGCGAGGGCGTTCTGCATCTGGAATTTCTCCATCTGCGCGGCGTACTTTTCGCGCAGAGCGGTCAGCATGGCGATGAGCTCATCGTCCTCGGGGCCGGCCTCCTGCTCCGCGGGCAGCGTGCCGCCGAAGTACTTGCCGACCATGGCAGTTGAACGGGAGAGCAGGTTGCCGAGGTCGTTGGCGAGGTCGGTGTTGATGGTGGAGATGAGGAGCTCGTTGGAGAAGTTGCCGTCCGAGCCGAACGGGAAGCTGCGCAGCAGGAAGAAGCGCAGTGCATCCACGCCGTAGCGCTCGGCGAGCATGTAGGGATCGACGACATTGCCCTTGCTCTTGGACATTTTGCCGCCGTCCATCACGAGCCAGCCGTGGCCGTAGACCTTCTTCGGCAGCGGCAGACCCACGCTCATGAGCATGGCCGGCCAGATGATGGAGTGGAAGCGCACGATCTCCTTGCCCACGATGTGGACATCGGCGGGCCAGTATTTCTCGAAATCGTGGTACTTGTCGTTCTCGTAGCCGAGCGCGGTGGTGTAGTTGAAGAGGGCGTCGATCCACACATACACGACATGGCCCGGGTCGAAGTCCACGGGGATGCCCCACTTGAAGCTCGTGCGGCTCACGCACAGATCCTGCAGGCCGCCCTCGCAGTCGATGAAGTTGTGTACCATCTCGTTCACGCGGCTGGCAGGCTCGAGGAAGTCACCGCCGACGAGGAGCTCGCGCACGCGGGAGGCGTACTTGCTCAGGCGGAAGAAGTAGGCTTCCTCCTCGGCGGGCTGCACTTCGCGGCCGCAGTCGGGGCAGCGTCCGTTCACGAGCTGGCTCTCCGTCCAGAAGCTCTCGCACGGCGTGCAGTACAGGCCGGAGTATTTGCCCTTGTAGATGTCGCCGTTGTCGTACATTTTGCGGAAAATGCGCTGGATGCTCTTCACATGGTAGTCGTCCGTGGTGCGGATGAAGCGGTCGTTCGAGATGTTCATGAGCTTCCAGAGGTCGAGAACGCCCTTTTCGCCCGTGACGATCTTATCGACGAACTCCTGCGGCGTCACGCCGGCTTCCTTCGCCTTGTCTTCGATCTTCTGGCCGTGCTCGTCCGTGCCGGTGAGGAACATGACATCGTAGCCGCAAAGGCGCTTATAGCGCGCGATGGCGTCGCTCGCGACGGTGCAGTAGGCGTGGCCGATGTGCAGCTTCGCGGAGGGGTAATAGATCGGGGTCGTGATGTAAAAGGTCGGCTTTTCCATAATCTCTTTTCTCCTGACTTTTATCCTTCGCCGCCGGACAGGGGCACATTGCGCGCCTCGATGTCCTCGGTGTGGTATTTGTAGGTGCTGTAGGCTTCGTATTCCTCGCTGACGGGCGTGGCGGTGTTGTAGTCGTCGCCGTCGTTGAATACCATGCGCCATGTGGCTGCCGCCATGCCGACGGACAGCGGGTTGCCGTCCGCGTCGTGGTAGGTGTCGGTCTCGTCGAAGACCTCCCAGTTGTTGAAGCGCATGAGGACATACTGGTGGTTCACGTCCGTGCCGAGGATCTGCACGCAGCACTCGTTCGTCTCGTCATCCACCCACGCATGGATCTTGATGGGGTACTCGGCGTTGTTGCGGAACTTGAAGTCCGGCCAGCCCCAGCTCACGGTCGCGTCCATGCCCCAGGGCAGATAGCCGACCTGGAACTGATGGCACTCGCGCTCCACGATCTCGAGGTTCGCGTAGAGCACGGCGTTGTAGAGTGTGGAGCTCACCTGGCAGATGCCGCCGCCGTATTCCTGCCGCACCTCGCCGTTGGCGTACGCCGTGGCGGGCTTCCAGCCGTTGGCCTCGGTGCGCTCGCCGAGCGTGTCGTTGAAGGAGAGCGTCTGTCCGGGGATGAGGACGAGGCCGTCCAGGAGCGAGCAGGCCTTTTTCACATTGGAAATGCGGTCGTCGCTGCTGCCGGAGAGGGAGGTGCGCACCTCGTCGCAGTAGTCGCGGTTGAGGAGCTTCACCATCGTCCAGTTCTTCGAGAGCTTGTCCGCGAAGAGCAGGGAGTTGATCTCCTCCGTGGTGTGCTCGGGGTTCGTCACGGTCATCGGAATGGTCACGGTGTCGCCGTAGAGCGCAGCATCCCACGCGCTCTGCGCCGCCTCCACATCGAACGTGCGTCCGACGGAGGACTGCGTCACGATGTACGGCTCACCGTTGAAGTCGACCGTCGATACGTCCGTACCGCTCGCATTTTCGGTCGATCCGGTCGTATCCGTTGTTTCGGCGGATGTATCGGTCGTATCGGCTGTATCGCCGTCATCGTCTGCGGCGGGGTCGCTCGTGTCGATCTCGGGGTTATAGAGGATCTCCGCCTCGGCGACTTCGGAATAGATCTCGTCATACAGTGCCTGAAAATCAAAGGCTTCGTCATCCGCGGTCGGCGTGCTCTCGTAGGTGAACCCGGTGTTCTCGCCCGTGAGGAACGCATCGCGGAAGGAGGTGAATACGACCTCCTCGTCGAGCGTCATGCCGCTCGCGCCCTTGACGAGCGTGATGGAGTCGTCGCCGATGACGATGCTGCTCTCTAAGAGCTGCGCATCGATGTCCACGGCCTTGCCGGCGATGATGGAGCGCATCTTCGCCTCGTCGAGCGTCACCTCGAACACATCGTCCGTGTAGGTGAAGCCGCACTTGCCGAGATAGCGGCACTGCACATACTCCTTCATCGCGCCGAAGAGTCCGGCGGTGCGGCCGTAGTTCCACGCGGCATCGGCGGCTTTGTCCGCGCCGAAGCGCATGCCGGCGTCCGCGGAGGACATGGCAAGCGTGTTGCCGAGCGGCAGGTTCGCCGTCACGGTGAAGCCGTCGTAGCGCTCGTGGCCTACGAGGAGCAGCGCATCGCGCGCTTCGTCGCGCGTCATGCCGGAGAGATCGACACCCGCGATCTCCACGCCGGGATAGATCGTGTCGACCTTCTGCACGGCGATGCCGCCCGCGAGCAGCGCACCCGCGATGAGAACGATCAGTACGCCGATAATGATGACCGGCGCTTTCCAGCCGCCCTTTTTGCGCGGCGCTTCGTCCTCTTCATAGTCGTCATCGTCATAGCTCTCAACGGCTTTGCGGCGGGAGGGCCGGACAGGCTCTTCCTCCTCTTCGCTCTCCGCTGCCTTGCGGCGGCGCGGGAGCGGCGGGAGATCCTCGGGCGGTGCTTCCTCCTCGGCTCTGCGTTTGGCGCGCTTTGCGGCGCGGGAGCTTTTCGCCTTTGCCGCGGCTTTTGCCTCGGCCTCCTCGCGCTCGCGGCGCTCCCGGCGGCTCTCCGTGCGGGGAGCTTCGGGCTCGGCATAGTCTTCGTATTCGCCGGTCTCGTCCGGCATATCCTCCGGCGCATACTCCTCATCGGGGAGATACTCGCCCTCGGTCAGCTCCTCGTTCTCGGGAGCGCTGCTGTCCATGTCATCGTATCGGATCTCAGGCACCGCCTTTCGGGTTGATGTTTCGGGTAGGTGGGGATGCAAGGCATCCCGATTCTTCATTCTTCCGTATTCACTATTCAATATTCATTAACTCGCAGTCTCTGCGAAAAGCCTGATTTAAGCGCATCCGGCGGAAAAATGAATGGTGAATGGTGAATAATGAATAGTGAATAATATCGGACGCGCCGCCTGCGGGCGGGGGCTCAGTTCATATATGTCTCCGTGGCCGTGGGCAGCGGGATCTTCTGGCCTTTGGC
>CAZKGZ010000132.1:0-4514 GCA_964552365.1 uncultured Oscillospiraceae bacterium
TCGGCGATGTAGTTCTTCACGGTGTCGGACTGCAGAGCCTTTACGAGGGCCTGGGTCTTGGCGCTGTTCTCTTCGCCTTCGCGGACGGCGACGATGTTGGCGTAGGTCTGGGCGGCGTCACCGGAGGCGTCCTCGATGGCGAGGGCATCGGCGATGTCGAGGCCGGCGGCGAGCGCGTAGTTGCCGTTCACAACGGCGAGCGTGCCGGCGTCGGAGTTAAGGTACTGGGAGGGGACCATGTCGGCCTGCACGGGGACGATGTTGTAGCCGTTGTCTTCCACGATGTCGAGGTGGCTGACGCCGTTGGCGGCGGAAGCGTCTTCGGGCAGCGTGATGAGGCCTTCCTGAGCGAGGAGCAGGAGAGCGCGGGTCTCGTTGGAGTCATCGGCGGGGATCAGGATGGTAGCACCCTCGGCGACATCGTCGAGAGAAGCAAGGCCGTTGCCCCACAGACCGAACGGCTCGTAGTGGATGGAAGCGGCGGCGACGAGGTGCGTGCCGTTGCTCTCATTGAAGCTGTCCAGGTAGGGAGTGTGCTGGAAGTAGTTGGCGTCGAGCTCACCGTCTTCGAGAGCGGTGTTGGGCAGAACGTAATCATCGAAAATGACGATCTCGAGATCGTAGCCTTCCTCGGCGAGGAGGGGCTTGATCTGCTCAAGGATCTCGGCGTGCGGGGTGGAGGAAGCACCGACGGTGATGACTTCGTTGGCGGTCTCTTCCGTGGATTCGGCGGCTTCGGCGGTGGCTTCGGCCTCAGCGGTCTCTTCGGCGGGAGCTGCAGTGGGGTCGGCGGTCGCGGTCTCCGCAGAGCCGCAGGCGGCCAGCGCGAAGACGAGGGTAAGCGCGAGTACGATTGCAAGAACCTTTTTCATTTTGTATATCTCCTTTATAAAATTGGATTTGAAATAAATGGGGGAGAGCGGCTTCAGGAAACGCGCTTGTCCGTTTTGCGGACGATGTACATGCCGACTTCCTGAATGACCTGCACGATGATGACGCACAGGAGAGCGGCGAACCAGATGATGTCGGAGTTCGAACGCTGGTGGCCGTAGATGATGGCGATCTGGCCGAGGCCGGTGCCGCCGATGGTGGAGGCCATGGCGGAGTAGCCGAGCACCGTGACCATCGAGATGACCGCGCCGGTGATGAGCGAGGGCTTCGCTTCGGGCACGAGCACCTTGGTGATGATCTTGAAGGCGGGCGTTCCCATCGCTTCGGCGGCCTCGATGACGCCCTTGTCGACCTCTTTGATGGAGGATTCGACCATGCGCGCGACATACGGCGCGGCGGCGATGACGAGCGTCACGATGACGGCCTTGTTGCCGAGGGATGTGCCGACGAAGAACTTCGCGACCGGCAGGAGCGCTACCATGAGAATGATGAACGGCACGCTGCGGAAGGCGTTGATGATGACGCTGAGCGTCTTATTGAGCACCGGCATCGGGTGGATGCCGTCCTTGTCGGTCACGCACAGGAGCACGCCGAGCGGCAGACCGATGACATACGCAAAGAGCGTAGACAGCACGGTCATGTAGATCGTCGGCCACACACCGTCCGTAAGGAACAGGTTGTTGTTCCAGAGCTTAATAAACATTTCCGTCATCCCATCACACCTCCTCGGAATAGGTGACGCCCTGCTGATCCAGCCACGTGCGCGCCCGGTCGGCGAGCACGGTATCGGCGGGAAGCTCTAAGAGCGTCTGCCCGTACGTTTTTCCGTCGATCTCGCGGATATCCGCGGATACGATGTTTACCGGAACCTGACATTCCATAATGAGACCGGCGATGACCGGACTCTGCGTCGTCTCGCCGTTGAAGGCGAGGCGGAGACGCTTGCCGCCGGGCGTGAAGGACGGCGTGGCGGCGGCGCCGGGAAGAATGAGCTGCCGTGCGATCTTCGACTGCGGATTCGTGAACACCTGGCTCACGGCACCGAGCTCGGCGATCTGTCCGTGGTCGATGACGGCCACGCGGTCGCAGATCTGATCGATGACGCGCATCTCGTGCGTGATGACGACGACCGTGACGCCCATCGTGCGGTTGATCTCCTTGAGAAGCGAGAGGATGGACTGCGTCGTGGTGGGGTCAAGTGCGCTCGTGGCCTCGTCGCACAGAAGATACCGGGGATTGGTGGCGAGCGCGCGGGCAATGGCGACGCGCTGCTTCTGTCCGCCGGAGAGCTGCGAGGGATACGCCTTCGCGCGGTCGCCGAGCCCGACGATATCGAGAAGCTCCATAGCGCGCTTCACGGAATCCTGCTTTTTCCAACCGGCGATCTCCAGCGGATAGCAGACATTCTGCAGAACGCTGCGCTGTGCCAGCAGGTTGAATCCCTGAAAGATCATTCCGATGGAACGGCGGACGAGCAGCAGCTCTTTATGGGTGAGAGCCGTGAGCTCCTTGCCGTCTACGGTGACCGTGCCGGACGTCGGACGCTCGAGCAGGTTGATGCACCGCACCAGCGTGGACTTGCCCGCACCGGAAAGACCGATGATGCCGAAGATCTCGCCGTCCTCGATCGTGAGGGAAATGTCATGCACGGCGTGGATCTGGCCTTCGCCCTCTCCGAAATCCTTGGTCACGTTCTGAAGCTGAATCAAAAGCGAACCCTCCTAACAAACAAAAAAGCAGGCTGCCATTTGGGCATCCCGCTTCACAAAATCTGCGTTCGACAAGAATCGAACTGCACCTTTTATCCCTGAAAAGCAGTCAGCAAATGGCTTCGATGTGCGCAGCAAAATCTGCGCATGAACATCATCATGGACATGCACATCTCGGTCATCATGCTGGCAAACGTACGGCGCATCGGCTGAGCTCCTTCCCACCGGACTTAAGCGATAAAATCAACTTGTGTGCATTATATCCCCGCATGGCGGCCGTGTCAATATACTGTAAAGCCCTAAAGAAAAAATCGGTGAAAAAACACAAAACCTCCTCCGAAAAACGGAGAAGGCTTTGTGAATTATCGTTTAAGATTTGTACTCGAACGTCATGCCGCAGATGGAGATGGTGTCTCCGTCGTGGATGCCGAGCGACTCCATGCGCTCATAGATGCCGGCATCGCGCAGCGATTTGTCGAAGTACATGCGGCTCTCGTAGTCGGAGAAGTTGACGGTCGAAACGAGGCGGTCCATCCAGGGACCGGCCACCATCCACACGCCGTCGCACTCTTCGATGTCCACATCGTCGGGCGAACCGAGATCGGGCGCGGGCGGGACATAGTCCGGCTCGTACACGGCGATCGGGGGGAGCGTGGCGAGCATGGCCGCGGCGCGGTTCATAAGCTCTTTCGTGCCGGCCGTTGTGGCGGCGGAGAGTTCAAAGAACTCGTACCCGAGCTTCTCGACATGGGCGCGCAGCCGCTCGATGGGCTCGCGGTCCTCGCCGAGCAGGTCGCACTTGTTCGCGGCGACGATCTGCGGACGGGAGGCAAGCTCCGCGGAGTAATCCGCAAGCTCGCGGTTGATGGTCTCAAAGTCCTCGATGGGGTCGCGCCCCTCGCTGCCCGAAACATCCACCACATGGATGAGCAGACGGCAGCGGTCGATGTGGCGCAGAAAATCGTGGCCGAGACCCGCGCCCTCGCTCGCGCCTTCGATGATGCCCGGAATATCCGCGAGCACGAACGAAGCGCCCTCGGCGACATACACAACGCCGAGATTGGGGAAGAGGGTCGTGAAGTGATAATCGGCGATCTTCGGCCGCGCGCGGGAAACGCTCGCGAGCAGCGTGGACTTGCCGACATTCGGGAAGCCGACGAGACCGACATCCGCGAGCAGCTTCAGCTCGAGGATAAGCTCATGGCTCTCGCCGGGCATGCCGGGCTTGGCAAAGCGGGGGACCTGCCGCGTGGGCGTGGCGAAATGCTGGTTTCCCCAGCCGCCGCGTCCGCCCTTGGCGACGACGAACGGCTCGCCGGTGGACATATCCGCCATGATGCCGCCCGTATCCTTGTCACGCACGAGCGTACCGCGCGGCACACGGATGGTCACGCTCGCGCCGTCCTTGCCGGAGCAGCGCTTGTTGAGACCGTTCTCGCCGTTGTCTGCGACAAATTTGCGCTTATAGCGGAAGTCCATCAGCGTGGACATATGGTCATCCACGACGAGGATGATATCGCCGCCGCGTCCGCCGTCGCCGCCGTCCGGGCCGCCCGCCGCGACGAATTTCTCGCGGTGGAACGTAACGGCACCGTCGCCGCCCTTGCCGGCATATACGCTGATGGCAACTTTATCTACAAAACCGTAGCTCATGCTTTTCCACCTATCAAATCAATTAAATCAAAAAAGAGAGACCGACGAAGCCGTCGGTCTCTCGGGATCTTTACTGCGCGATTTCTTCGTAAACAGAGACCTTCTTGCGGTCCTTGCCCATGCGCTCAAACTTCACGATGCCGTCCACGAGGGCGTAGAGAGTGTCGTCTCCGCCGATGCCCACGTTGGTGCCGGGGTGAATTTTCGTTCCGCGCTGTCTGACAAGGATGTTGCCGGCCAGAACAAACTGACCGTCGGCCC
>CAZKGZ010000133.1:0-4467 GCA_964552365.1 uncultured Oscillospiraceae bacterium
CCTCAACGACCACGGCTACATCGTCCCCGGTCTCGGCGACGCCGGCGACCGCATCTTCGGCACGAAGTAAGTCTTATATTAAACTGCGAAACCCATTTTATTCCGGTTGGATGCCTCCGCACCCAACCGGAATTTGCGCTTTTCCGGGGGTTCAGAATAAGGTCTTTACTTTTCTGCTGTTTTGTGGCATTATATAAGTTGAATTTATATGTTCTCAATACGGCGGAAAGAAACCGCCGGATGATCGAGGTTAAAACTATGCGTTTTCTTTTTTCCTGCGGCGGCACGGCCGGCCATGTGAATCCCGCGCTCGGCGTGGCGGCACGGCTTCGCGAACTCATTCCGGATTGTGAAATTCTCTTCATCGGCGCCAACGGCAAGATGGAGATGGACCTTGTCCCCCGCGAGGGCTACGAGATCCGCGGCGTGCCGATCCTCGGCCTGAGCCGCTCCCTCTCCGTGGAGGGCATTATACACAATGTTCATTTCCTCAATAATCTTATGAAATCGGGCCCCGCGTGCCGCAAGATCCTCAAGGAATTCCGCCCCGATGTCGTAGTCGGCACCGGCGGCTATGTCTGCTACCCGGTGATCCAGGAGGCGACCCGCCTCGGCATCCCGACGGCGGTGCACGAGAGCAACGCCGAGCCCGGCCTTACGACGCGCCTTCTCGAAGGCAATGTAAATAAGATCATGGTCGGCTTTGAGGAAGCCCGCGCCAACTATAAGCATCCCGACAAGGTCGTTGTCACCGGCACGCCGGTGCGTCTCGGCTTTATGCGCACGGAAAAGGCGGAAGCCCGTCGGCAGCTCGGCATCCCCGAGGATGAAAAACTCGTCGTATCCGTGTGGGGCAGCCTCGGCGCGACCGAGATGAACAAGTCTGTGGCGCGTATGATCGCCCTCGCTATGCAGGAGGAAGAGCGGCCTTTCCGTCTCGTCCATTCGGCAGGCAAGCGCGGCATCGACGATATGAACCGCCAGATGAGCGAGGAGCTCGGCCTCTCCGGCTGGAATGAAGCCGGCTTTGAGGTCACGGAATACATCTACGACATGGCGACATGGATGGCAGCGGCGGATCTTGTACTCTGCCGCAGCGGCGCGTCCACGCTCGCAGAGCTCACGGCCATTGCGAAACCCGCGATCCTCGTGCCCTCGCCGAATGTCGTCCACGCGCATCAGGAGAAAAATGCCCGCGTACTCGAGCGCGGCGGCGGTGCGGTCGTACTGCTCGAAGAGAACGCTTCACCCGAAACGATGCTCTCGACCATCAAAGACCTTCTTGCCGACAAGGCAAAACTCACCGAAATGGAAGAGCACATGCACGACCTCGCCGTCGAAAACGCGACCGACGAGATCACCTCCATTGTTCTTTCTCTCGCCGCAAAGGAATAACCCTGCAAAGGAGCGGAATATGGCATCCGAAACCGAATTTGACCGCCAAACCAAAGTCAAGCGCCGCAGCCCATGGTCCGGGCCGATGGTCTTGATCCTGCTGTTTTTCATCGCAGTGCTCATCATGAGCCTTGCCTTTCGCGTGTCGAAGATCGAGGTCGTCAACGCTTCGGAATATACCGACGCGGAGATCATCGCTGCCTCCGGCATCGAGCGCGGCGCAAACCTCTTCTTCGTGGACCGCTTTCAGGCGGCAAGCATGATCTTCTCCGACCTGCAGTATATGGACACCATCAGCATCACGCGAAAGCTTCCGAATACCATCATCATTCAGGCCGAGGGCTCCGCACCGGCAGCCTACATGAAAATCGACGATGCGTACTGGCTCCTCGACCGCAGCGGGAAAATGCTCGGCACGACCGACTCCCTCACGGCGGAAAGCTACCCGGAGATCCGCTCGTTTTCCGCGGCCTCGGCAGTGGAAGGGGAGACGATGATCGTGCAGGACACCGATGTTGAGCGCCTCGCGGTTCTGCAGACCATCCTGCCTGTCATCAAGGCAGAGGATCTCTCGAGCATGATAAAATGGATCGACCTGAAAGACCCCACCAACCCCTCGCTTCGATACGATAACCGCATCACGGCCTATCTCGGCTCGGAGGGCGACATCGCTTACCGCGTCGCTCTTTTGAAAAATGCCGTGTCGCAGCTCGCGGAGGATGACACGGGAACGCTCACCTATTCCGGAGGAAATTCCTGGAGTTACAGCCCGGAATGAGCAAAAAAGGCGATTTCTTTTCAAATTTGTCACAAAATCTGCCCACAAGTCAACATAATGCTGTTGACCTCTGACGAAAATCGTTATAAAATATCAAGTATGTATGTAGACCCATAGAGTTCCATTGGGAGGGTATAAAATGGCAAACACCAAAGACGCAGAGAACGTAGTCACCATTAAAGTAATCGGCATCGGCGGCGCCGGCAACAACGTTGTCAACCGCATGGCGTCGGGCGATACGAAAGGTGTGGAGTTCATCGCCGTCAATACCGATAAACAGGCTCTGAATGTGTCCGCTGCCAAGCAGACCATTCAAATCGGCGAGAAGCTGACGCACGGACAGGGCGCAGGCTCCAACCCCGAAGTAGGCAAGAAGGCCGCGGAAGAGAGCCGCACGGCCATCAACGAGGCTCTCGCGGGCACGGATATGGTCTTCCTTACCGCCGGCATGGGCGGCGGCACCGGAACGGGCGCAGCCCCGATCGTCGCGGAAGCCGCGAAGGAAGCCGGCATCCTGACCGTTGCCGTCGTGACGCGCCCCTTCTCCTGGGAAGGCAGCCGCCGCGCGAAGCAGGCCAAGGAAGGCATCAACGAGCTCATGAGCAAGGTGGACAGCCTCCTCATCATCCCGAACGACCGCCTGAAGCTCGCAAGCTCCGAGAAGGTCACGCTCGCGAATGCGTTTGAGATCGCCGACGATGTGCTCATCAAGGCCGTGAACAGCATTTCCGGCCTCATCAAGTCCACGGGCTTCATTAACCTCGACTTTGCGGATGTTACCGCCGTCATGAAGAACGCCGGCCTTGCGCACATGGGCGTCGGCCGCGCCGCCGGCAAGAA
Organism: uncultured Oscillospiraceae bacterium; assembly: GCA_964552365.1. Taxonomy (GTDB): domain Bacteria; phylum Bacillota; class Clostridia; order Oscillospirales; family Oscillospiraceae; genus Apopatocola. Next base: position 3,014 of record CAZKGZ010000133.1, read on the forward strand.
CAAGGCGGAAGAGGCCGCCAAGATGGCCGTTTCCAGCCCGCTCATGGAGACCGATATTCAGGGTGCCAAGGGCGTCCTCATCAACATCACCGGCTCGAAGGACATGACCCTCGAGGATGTCGAGACTGCCGCAACGCTCGTGCAGCAGGAAGCCAGCGCCGACGCGAACATCATCTTCGGTGCCAGCTTTGACGATTCCCTCGATGACGAGATCTCCGTCATCGTCGTGGCCACCGGCTTCGCTTCCAAGAAGCCCGAACCCGAGGTCAAAGCAAAAGAAGAGGACACCCGCGTGGAGAACCCCTTCATCGAAACACGCGAGCGCGTGGAGCTTCCGAAAGAGCCCGCTGCCGTTCCGGCACAGACCGAAGAGGACGGCGACCCGTTTGACACCATTTTCAAAATTTTTAATAAGTAATACGAAAACTCAAGAGCCGCGGCAAACTCTGCGGCTCTGTTTTTAAATCGATGCTTTCGCTTTATTACGGATCAAAAATTTTTTACGAGGTGATATTCATGGTACGCGTTTGCTTAGAAAGAAAACTGAAGGAAATAGGCATTAGCCGCTATGAGCTCTCGAAGCGCTCCGGCGTACAGTATCAGGTGGTGGACAACTACTATAAAAACCGCGCCAAGCGCTATGACCAGAAGGTCCTTGATCGCATCTGCACCGCGCTCGACTGTGAGATCGGCGATGTGATCGAGTACGTAAAAGACTGACAAACCTTGCGGGGAAACAGAAATTTGTTTCCCCGCATTCATCGTGTAAGAAAGGGTATCATTATGGAACTTCAAACCATTCTCTCCGCCTGTGACCATACACTGCTGCGCACCGACTGCACGGCCGCCGAAATTCGCGCCCTCTGTGATGACGCCATACGCTACGGCTGCGCCTCGGTCTGCATTCCTCCCGCGCATGTGGCCGGCGCGAAGCGCTATGTAAACGGCAAAATGAAGATCTGCACCGTCATCGGCTTCCCGAACGGCTATAATACCACCGCCTGCAAGGTGTTCGAGACCGAGGATGCCGTGAAGAACGGCGCGGACGAGATCGATATGGTCATCAACCTCGGCATGGTAAAGGATCAATGCTGGGATATGCTGCTCGACGAGATCCGCCGCATCAAGGCGGCCTGCAACGGGCATCTCCTCAAGGTCATCATCGAGTGCTGCCTCCTGACGGACGAAGAAAAGATCAAGCTCTGCGAGATCGTATCGGAGAGCGGCGCGGATTACATCAAGACCTCGACCGGCTTTTCCAAGGGCGGCGCGACATTCGACGATGTGGCGCTCATGCGTGCCCACTGCGCGAGCACCGTGAAGGTCAAGGCCGCGGGCGGCATCTCCTCTCTCGAGGATGCCGAGCACTTCCTGCAGCTCGGCGCCGAACGCCTCGGCACGAGCCGCATCGTGAAGCTCGCCAAGCAGCTCGAAGCCGAAGCCGCCGCAGCGGC
>CAZKGZ010000134.1:0-3200 GCA_964552365.1 uncultured Oscillospiraceae bacterium
TTCGCCCCGGCACCTTTATTCTTCACTCTTCCCTATTCACCATTCAATATTCATTCCCCCAAGACGACCGATCCCGCCGGGCTTTTGCTGTCCGGCGGGATTTTTTACCATTTTAATATATATTTCCTGTACATCTGCGCCGCTATGGCGTAGAGGTTCGTTTTCGGGAGGCCTTGGGCGGCGTATTTTTCTATGGCGAAGCCGGTGCGGAGGAGGAGGCCGGTGTGGGAGACGGTCACGGTGTCGGAGATCGTTCCGTTCGTCACGGTCACGGTGCACCTTTTGCCGCGCGGGCATGTTACCCGCAGCGCGCCGTTTTGCACCTCGGCGGTGCAGCCTTCGCCTTCGCAGCGGACGGTATAGTCCTCCCAATCCCCGCTCGCGCTGAGCGCATAGAGGGAGAGCTCCGTCTCGGTCTCCGACGGGGACAGGCGGCAGTCATAGACGAAATTGCCGTCCGCGTCCGTGAGCTTCACGAGGGCGGGGAGCGTGTCGTGCCCGAGCGCATAGGCTTCGGCTTCCGTGAGGCCCGCAGCCGCGCCCTCGGTCTCCGTGAGGCGCACGGTGAAGCCGGTGCAGTCCGGCTCGTTCACATATACGCTCGTGCCGGCGGGGTCGATATCGCGCACCTCATAGGTGTTCCCGCTCGGGAAGACGATCTCGGCCGCGAGGACATTGTCGTCCGGCGAGGGGTTATCATAGAGCCGGATCTCCGTGATGTCCGCCGCGGCGAAGGTGAATTCCGCCGTGCGGTCGGCATCATCGGCGGCGGGGATCCACACGGCCTCGTACGGCATCGCGTCCGTCCGGATGTCCGGGGAGTGCAGGAGACGGAAGTCCGTGAGCTCCGCGCCGTCGCCGGATGAAACGCTCACCGACGCACCGTAGAGCACCGAGCCGGTATTCCGCTGCCAGAAGACCTTGTCGCCGTTGAGGATGCCCGCCATGTCGTGCCAGAGATTCTGCGTGGCGTACTCGCGCGCAGCGGTGAAGGTGCGGCAGCGCGTCAGGGAGTGCGAAAGCCCCGCGGCGCTCACCGGCAGGCGCACGCGCTCACTCCAGAGGGAAATGCCGTTCTCCTCCGAGCGCTCACCGCCGGATCTCACGGTCGAGAGCAAATTGATGTCATCATAGAAGTCCTCCGCCGCGCGGTAGGCGGTGGAGTACGCAAAGCCCTTGAAAACCAACGGTTTGTAGCTCGCGTCCCCGGCGAGCAGCTGTCCGAGTGCCTCGTCGAAAAAGAGCGATGCGGCGCGGTGGTCGACGTTCGCGTCATAGTCGACGCAGAAGATCATGTCCGCGCGGATGTCCTCCAGCACGGAGCGCAGGTCGGCGAGATAGTTCTCGCGCGTGTACGCCGCTCCCTCGCGGTAGGCGGGGTGCTCGGGCGCGGCGTGCGTTTCGGTGCGGCCGCTGAGTGACGGCACCGTGACGCCGGGCTCCGCATTATAAATATGTACGCTGTCCCACGGATAGCCGTCGCCGTAGCCGAGGAAGATGATGTGATCCTCCGGCACGCCGAGCACGCCGAGCGCAGCCACGGCCTCGTGCACGCGCTCCTCGCCCTGCCCTCCCGCGTCGCCGGTCGAGGTGAACACCACGTACACCTCGCTCCCCGCGTCCGTGAACGACTCGATCACGCCGCCGAGGAGATTCACTTCGTCGTCCTCGTGCGGCACGACCGCGAGCACGCGGCGGTTTTCGAAAAATTCGGTGTCCGTCTCCGCCACGGCATAGGCGGCATTCGCGGCGAAGGCGTGCCACACGAGAAAGAGCACCAGCACCGCGAGCACCGCCGCGCCCGCTACGGAGAGCGCCGCGATGCGCCGTGCGCGGCGGGTGAACTTGGCGGGGACGAAAAGCAGCACCGTGCCGCCGAAAAAGATCGTCCAGAATACGGCGCGCGGGAGCGATGCGCCGCACGCCGCCGTGAGGAGATCCGCGAGCACCGTGATCTCCCCCGCCGTAAAGGCGCTCTGCACGAGGCGGATGAGCAGTGCGCCGAATGTCTGTCGTTTTGCCATGGCTGCCTCCCTGCGGCTTTTTCCGCGCCGAAGCGCATGATTTGCACATACGAAGTTCGCGCCCGCTCGCCGCGAGCGCCCTTTTCGGGAAAAATGCCGCCGTAAAAACCGTGTCCTTCGGGGAATTCCCGCCTTTGAGTATAGAAACCGGCGGCCGTTCTGTCAAGCACCCGATATGATACAATTTCGGCTGTTTTTGCACATTGCATTCCCGACCGATACATGATATAGTAGAGCACGGCAAAGGGGGCGCGATATATGGTCATTCACGGGCTGCAGAAGCTGACGCTTCTCGACTATCCCGGCCATACGGCGTGCACGGTGTTCACCGGCAGCTGCCCCTGGCGGTGTCCCTTCTGCCACAACGCTTCGCTCGTGCTCGACCCGACGAGCCAGCCGACGATCCCGGAGGAGGAATTTTTCTCGTTCCTCGCACGGCGCAAAGGCCTTCTGGACGGCGTCGCGGTGACGGGCGGCGAGCCGACGCTGCAGAAAGACCTGCCCGCGTTTCTCGAGAAGATCCGCTCGCTCGGCTTCGCCGTGAAGCTCGACACGAACGGCACGAACGCCGCCATGCTGCGCGAGATCCTCGAAAACGGCCTCGCCGACTATGTCGCCATGGACATCAAGGCCGGCCGCTCCAACTACTGCGCCGCCACCGGCACGCTCCGTCCGGGGCTCGAGACCGTGGAGGAGAGCGCATCGCTCCTCATGAACGGCAGCACCGATTTTGAATTCCGCACGACCGTCGTGCGCGGGCTGCACAGCGAAGAGGACTTCCGCGACATCGCCGCATGGCTCGCGGGAGACGAAAAATATTTTCTCCAGTGCTTCAAGGATTCCGGCGACATCATCTCGGGCGGCTGCGATGCCTTCACCCGCGAGGAAACGGAAGAGTTCCGCCAAATCGTCCTCCCCGCCATCCCGAACACGGAGATCCGCGGAATGGATTGAAAACCACCCGTCGGCACCGAAGCCTTGCATCTCAATCACAATATATAGTTCCTGCCGCTTCGTTTTTCACGAGGCGGCACTATATTTTGTGTCAAAAGAAACAAAAAATGAAAATCGAGCACAAGATATTGACATAGGGCATACAAGGTGCTATTATGATGGAGCGCGCCGGAGAAGGAAATGCGGCGCGCTTTGTTATGCCGAAATTCCGGGAAAGCGAAG
>CAZKGZ010000134.1:3300-4461 GCA_964552365.1 uncultured Oscillospiraceae bacterium
AGAGATTAAATAATAAGAAGATATACGGAGGGCAGAAATGTACAGAGTAGTAAAGCGCGACGGGCGCGTGGTGGATTTTGAAATTTCCAAGATCGCAAACGCCATGAAGAAGGCCTTCGACGCGACCGAGACGAACTATAACCAGAGCGTCATCGACTTCCTCGCCGTGATGGTCACGGCGGAGTTCCAGCCGAAGATCGCCGATGAGCTCATTCACATCGAGGACATTCAGGACAGCGTGGAGAGCGTGCTCTCGCGCGGCGGCTATGAGAACGTCGCCAAGGCCTACATCCTCTACCGCAAGCAGCACGAGAATCTCCGTGCCGTGAGCGACACCATTCTCGACTACAAGACGACCGTCGACAACTACCTCAAGATCAACGACTGGCGCGTCAAGGAGAACTCCACCGTCACCTACTCCGTCGGCGGACTCATCCTCTCCAACTCCGGCGCCATCACCGCCAACTACTGGCTGAGCGAGGTCTATGACAAGGAGATCGCCGACGCGCACCGCAACGGCGACCTTCACCTGCACGATCTGAGCATGCTCACCGGCTACTGCGCCGGATGGAGCCTCAAGCAGCTCATCCAGCAGGGTCTCGGCATTCCGGGCAAGATCAACTCCACTCCGGCGAGCCACCTGAGCACGCTGTGCAACCAGATGGTCAACTTCCTCGGCATCATGCAGAACGAGTGGGCGGGCGCGCAGGCGTTCTCCTCGTTCGACACCTATCTCGCGCCGTTCGTGCGCGTGGACAACCTCACGCAGAAGGAAGTCAAGCAGTGCATCCAGTCGTTCATTTTCGGTGTGAACACGCCGAGCCGCTGGGGCACGCAGGCACCGTTCTCCAACATCACGCTCGACTGGACCGTCCCGGCCGACCTGCGCGATCAGCCCGCCATCGTCGGCGGCAAGGAGCGCGACTTCACCTACGGCGACTGCCAGAAGGAAATGGACATGGTGAACAAGGCGTTCATCGAGATCATGACCGAGGGCGACGCCAACGGCCGCGGCTTCCAGTACCCCATCCCGACCTACTCCATCACGAAGGACTTCGACTGGAGCGAGACCGAGAACAACCGTCTCCTCTTCGAGATGACCGCCAAGTACGGCACGCCGTATTTCTCCAACTACATCAACTCCGACATGGAGCCGAGCGA
>CAZKGZ010000135.1:0-4416 GCA_964552365.1 uncultured Oscillospiraceae bacterium
GCTTCCGGATACTTCCGCATTAGTTCGAACAGCACGTCGCCGTCGATGTTGCCGCCGGATAGGACGAGGGCTATGTTTTTGCCGCCGATGCGCTCGCGGTGGTCCATGACGGCGGCTACGGTGGTGCAGCTGCCGGCTTCGGCGATGAATTTTTCGCGGCGGGCCATGAAGCTCACGGCTTTCCCGATGGTGTCCTCGGAGACGGCGATGATGTCGTCGACCCAGTCCTTTACCATTTTATAGCTCAGCGCGCCGACGCCGCCGATGAGCGCATCGCAGAGCGACTCGCCGCAGGGGTAGTCCTCGTAGAACCTGCCGTCGGCATAGGAGGCGATCATCGCGGGGCAGGCCTCCGTCTGCACGCCGATCACGCGCACGGAGGGCTTGAGGCTCTTCGCCGCGACCGCGATGCCGGTGATGAGCGCGCCGCCGCCGATGGGCACGACGATCGTGTCGATGTCCGGGTTCTGCTTTAATATCTCGATGCCGATCGTGCCCTGTCCGGCGTAGATCTTCGGGTCGTCGTAGTAGGCGTCGATGTAGGTCATGCCGCTCCGGCGGATGTATTCCATGCCGAGCGCGTGCGCTTCGTCGTAGTTCTTGCCCATGAGCAGCACGTCCGCGCCGAAGAATTTGATTTTGTCCACCTTGCTCTGCGGCGTCGTCTCCGGCACGATGACCTTGGCGTTTTCGATGCCGAGGAGCTGTGCGGCGTAGCTCACGGAGCTGCCGTGGTTGCCGGAGGACACGGTCGCCACGCCCCGCGCCTTTTCCTCGTCCGTGAGCGTGAGCATTTTGTTTACCGCGCCGCGGATCTTGAAGCTCTTTGCCCGCTGGAGCGACTCGAGCTTGAAGAAATAGTTCCGCTCGCCGTCGCCGAGATAGTACGAGCCCTCGAGCGGCGTCTCGCGCACGTAGGGGCGGATGCGCCCGTAAGCTTCCTGAATATCCGAAAAACCGAATGCCATGCTGTTTTCCTCCTCAATGCAGGCTGTCCGCGAACGCGCCGAGCGCGGCGAGACCGTCGATGAGCGTCTGCTTCTCGCTCGCGTAGCCGATGCGGAAGCTGTGCGGCTGCTCGAAGCAGTCGCCCGGCGTGACGAACGCGCCGCTCTCGCGGTACATCCGCTTGCAGAATTCGTAGGACGGGATGTCGTAGTCGTAGTAGACGAGCGCGGTCGTGCCGGCCTGCGGCTTCGTGTAGTAGAAGTGCGGGTGCTCCGCGATCCATGCGTCGAGCACGGCGAGGTTTTCGCGCACGATGGCGCGATTGCGTGCGAGCATTTTGTCGCTGTGCCGCAGGGCGATGCTCGCCACGGCATCGTCGAAGAGGCCGCAGCTGATGAGGTTGTAGTCGCGGTGCGAGAGGAACGCTGCGCGGGCAGCCTCGTCGTGCGCGGCGATCCAGCCCATGCGGATGCCCGCGAGCGAGAACACCTTCGACATGCTGCTCACCGAAATGCCCTTTTCGTACAGGTCGACGATGGACTCACACCACTCGTCGCGCTGCGTGAGATGGCGGTAGACCTCGTCGCAGTGGATGTACGCGCCGACGGAGCGGGCGATGTCGATGATCTCGCCGAGCAGCTCCTTGGACATGAGCGCGCCGGTCGGGTTGTTGGGGTTGTTGATGCAGATCATTTTCGTCTCCGGCGTCACGAGCGCGCGCAGCTCCGCGAGATCCGGCAGATACCCGTTCTCCTGCCGCAGATGCAGCACGGCGACGTCCGCGCCGATGGCCTCGGGGATGGAGTAGAGCTGCTGATAGGTCGGCATGATGCTCACGACGCGGTCGCCCGGCGAGATGAGCGAGCAGAACACATGGTGGTTCGCGCCCGCCGCGCCGTGCGTGGGCACGACCTCGTGCGGCTGCAGCGTGCGGTAGAGCGTGCACACGCCCTCGCGCAGCGCGTCGCTCCCCCAGATGTCGCCGTAGGTGAGGCGCTTTGCGGCGAGATCCGCGAGGAATGCTTCCTTGTCCTCGCCGGTCAGCGCAAAGAGCTCATCGAGCGACACCGAGTCCACGCAGGTCTCCGCGATGTTGTACTTCGCGCCGACCTCGTACTCGTTCATCCATTCCTCCACTGCAAACGGCTTGATGTTCATGGCAATTTCTCCTTATATCATCAGATTTTTCCCGAAAAAGCAGCAGAGCACCCGCGAGCGGCTCTTATCCGAAAAATTTTCGGAATACCTGCGAACCGCTCACGGATGCTCTTCGTTACCCCTCAGCCGGTGCCGAGGGAAGCATGATGATTCAATTAACAAGCCGGAGTATAGCAGGAAAGCGTGCAGCTTGTCAAGAGCGAGATGCCTCCGGAAGCGGCGTTTTTTCCTCCGGACGCGTTGGTTTTCCCGCGAGCACGAGACCCCAGACCGTCCAGAGCATCGGCGCGGTGACGACGAGGCCGAGCGAGAAAAACGCCTGGATCCAGTACGCCGCGATGCCGCTCAGCCACGGCGCGGCGCTCCTCGGGCCGCGGCGGAAAAATGTGACCGCCATCATCGCGAGGTAGAGCGCAAGCCCCGCCCACCCGAGGTTGAGCGCATAGCCGAGATACTCGTTGTGCGCGTTCGTGACATAGGTCGAGAGCGTCTCGCCGGTCTCGGGGACATAGCGCGAAAAGTGTATGTCGATGCGCCGCGCCGCCGTGCCGGGGCCGCCGCCGAGGATGGGGCGCTCGCGGATGAGCCGCAGCACCTCGCTCCAGATCTCGCCGCGGTGCGAGCCGAACGAGGCGTCCCACTCGCCGTGCAGCACGCGCGAGAGCTCGCCGAGCGTCCCGCCGCCCTGCCAAAAGTACACCGCCGCGAGGGCAAAGAGCAGCGCCGCTCCCTCCGAGACGAGAAAGACCCACCGCCAACGCTTCGGCGCGAGCCGCGGCAGCATCACCGTGAGCGCTCCGAGCAGCGCAATGAAGGCCGAGGAGCAGCCGCTCCGATACAAAATATACACCGCACTCGCCGCCGGGAGCAGCAGAAGCGCGTCCCGCCCGCGCCGCCGGATCGCCGTATGCACGAGCACCGGCACGGCGAGCGAGAGCACCGAGCCGAGCAGCAGCGTGTTGCCGACCGTGCCGAGGTAGCTCCCCGAATAGAGCGTGCCCGCGTCCGCGAACCGCCAGCCGTGCGGATAGAGCCCGAGCGGATTGCCGCCGAGGATCTGCCAAACGGCAACGGCGCAGCAGAGGAACACGCTCGCGCCGAGCACGCGGACATAAAGCACGCGCCGCCGCCCCCACCGCGCGATGCCGAGCGCCGTGAGCGCATAGAGGAACTGCGTGAGCATGCCGTCATAGCGCCCCGCACCGAGCAGCGTGTCCGCCCGCCAAGGACTTGCGAGAGCCGAGACGATGTTCCAGACGAGAAACGCCGCCGTAAGGTAAAAGAACGCTCCGGGCTTTTCACGGAAAACGCGCGCACCGTTGAAAATGCAGAGCAGAAGGCCGAGCGCCCACAGTGCCGTCACGATGACATACAGCCACAGCTTCGCCGCCGTCAGGTTCGCGTAGCCGTGCAGCCCCGTAAAAAGCGGGAACACGCCGAGCAGACACAGCACATACTTGTCCGTCAGCCAGACACACCGCCGCTCCGCCTCCATGCTCCCGCCTCCTTTGTAATAATTTCAATAAGTATAACGCACGATTCGCCGGAAATCAACTTGCCCGTTCGCCTCTCGCGTGATAAAATAGAGCGATTTCAAAAAGGATGTGTCTTTTATGATTTTCGATACGCATGCGCATTATGATGATGCGAAGTTTGACCCCGACCGCGATGCGGTGCTCTCTTCGATGCCGGAAAAGGGCGTTTCGCTCATCATCGACCCGGGGTGCGACGGCAAAAGCTCGCTCGCGGCGGTCGCTCTGGCGAAAAAGTATCCGTTCGTCTATGCCGCCGTCGGCTGGCATCCGGAGGACCGGGAGAGCTGGAACGGGGAGAGCCTGCCGCTCCTGCGCTCGCTGTGCGATGAGCCGAAGGTCGTGGCCGTCGGCGAGATCGGGCTCGATTACTATTGGGACACCGACCATAAGGCGCTGCAGAAGGAGATGTTCGAGCGGCAGATCTGCCTTGCCGTCGAGCGTGATCTGCCCATCATCGTGCACGACCGCGAGGCGCACGGCGACAGTCTCGAGATCGTGATGAACTACCCCGCCGCGCGCGGCGTGTTCCACTGCTTCTCCGGCAGCGCGGAAATGGCGAAGGAGCTCCTGCGCCGCGGCTGGTATCTCGGCTTCGACGGCCCGGTGACCTACAAGAACAACAAAAAAGCCGCCGAGGTCCTCGCCGTCACGCCGCTCGAGCGCATCCTCGTGGAGACCGACAGCCCCTACATGGCCCCGGTCCCCTGCCGCGGGCAGCGCAACGACTCCTCGCTCCTCACCCACGTCCTCGCCAAACTCGCCGAACTGAAAGGCA
>CAZKGZ010000136.1:0-4405 GCA_964552365.1 uncultured Oscillospiraceae bacterium
GTTCACTCCTTTTCGGGCGTCGTTTTTTTATTGATTGAAGAACCCGAAGCCCGCGACTTCGGTCACGGGGAGGGAGAAGGTGATGGCTTTGGCGGGGGTGTCGGGGCCGGCTTTTTTGAGGATCTCGCGCATGATGTTGGCTTTGTCCTCGGTCTTCGACACGATGAGGATGACTTCCTTTTCGGTGGCGATGGAAATGTTGCGGAATTTCGGGTCGCTCACCGCGCCGGTGCCTTTGCCGTGCAGCACCGTGCCGCCGCGTGCGCCGACGCTTCGGGCTGCATTCATCACGAGGTCTGTCTGCCCTTCGTTCGCAATGACGAGGATCAGCTCGTACGCAAACTTCTCCGGGGGCGCCGATTTGGTCGGCTGGTTTTCTTCTCCTGTCAGGATCGCCACGGTTTTCCCTCCTCCGATACTTTTTACCGGCACGGCGATCGCAATGCCGTGTCCGGGGACGCCGATGTGCAGCCTCTGCCGCTGCGCTTCCATCAGCAGTTTCGTTTTTTCTTCGCTCGCCGTCGTGATGACGACGCGCTTTTCGTTGGACTCAATGCCGAGTACATCGAGCATGCTCTGCACTGCCGTGCCGCGGCCGCGGAACGTGAGGTTCATCGGCAGGGCGAGCTCTTCGCATATATCCTCGAGCACCCCGAGCGCCTCGGGGACGGTGATGGAAATGACGGTGTTCATGCGCTCTCCTCCCAAAGCTCGATAATATCGTAATCGCCGTAGACAGCCGGCACCTTGGCGGCCTCCTTGGCGAGATGCTCATAGTAGAAGCCGACGATCTGGATCGAGAGCAGCGGCATCATGGCCACGAGCGCGACCACGCCGAAAGCGTCCGTGAGCACATTGCCGCCGAGCGCGGTGCTCGCGCCCATCATGAACTGCAGCATGAAGGTGGCCGTCATGGGGCCGGAGGCGACGCCGCCGGAGTCAAACGCGATGGCGGTGTAGATGTCCGGCACGAAGAACGAGAGCCCAAGCGCCAGCACATAGCCCGGCACCAGGAACCAGAGGAGCGAAATGCCGGTCACCACGCGCAGCATCGCAAACGCCATCGCGAGCGCGATCGCGATCGAAAGGCTCATCTTGATGGCGCGTCCGGGGATCGCGCCCGCGCTCACATCCTCGACCTGCTTTTCGAGCACGCCGACCGCAGGCTCGGCGGAGATGATGAACCAGCCGAGGATCGCGGCGAGCGGGATGAGGAGGTAGCTGCGCTCTCCCGAAGCAAGCGCCGAGCCGAGCGATGCGCCGAGCGACGAGAAGCCGACGTTCACGCCCGTGAGGAACAGCACGAGGCCGACATACGTGTACACGATGCCGACGAGGATCTTGAGGAAGCTCCGCAGATTCATGCGGAACACGAATGCCTGGAATATAAGGAAAATGACGACGATCGGGAGCATGGAGACCGCCATTTCCTTCATGTACGCCGGCAGCGCCTCGACGAACGCGCGGCCGATGCCGGTCGTGGTGTCGTAGGAAACGGAGGTGAGCTCCGCAACGCCCGAGCTGCCGCGGTGGAAAAGTCCCAGAATGAGCACCGAGAGGATCGGCCCCACCGAGCAGAGCGACACGAGACCGAAGCTGTCCGCCTTGGCGGAGGAGTCGCTTCGGATGTTCGATACGCCGAGCCCGAGCGCGAGGATGAAAGGCACCGTCATGGGGCCGGTCGTCACGCCGCCGGAGTCGAACGCGATGGAGAGAAAGTTGCTGTCGGAAAAGGCCGCGAGCGCGAACACGAGCGCATAGCACACGAGCAGCACCCACCGCAGCGAAATGCCGAAGAGGATGCGCACCATGCAGAACGCCATGAAAATGCCGACGCCCGCGCCGACCACGGCGAGCAGCACCGTCTTTTCAATGTGCGGCACCGTGTCGGAGAGCACCTGCAGATCGGGCTCCGCGACCGTGATCGCAAAGCCGAGCACGAACGACACGATGAGGATGAGCGGCAGATTTTTGGATTTCGTGAGTGCTGTGCCGATCTTGCTGCCGATGAGCGACATCGACTGCTCCGCGCCGAGCGAGAACAGCCCCATGCCGACCGTGAGCAGCAGCGCTCCGATGAGGAATGTGAGGAGCAGATTCGGCTCCATCGGCACGATGCACAGGCACAATATCACCACGATGATGAGGATCGGAAGAACGGAAACCGCAGATTCGCGGATCTTTTCCCCGAGTGCCGTGCGCGTCTTCTCAAACGCCAGCCGATGCAGAAGTTTCCGAATTTTCACGCACCCGAGCCCCCTTTACAATTTTTTTCTATCGAATTACCGCTTTAGTATATCAGAATAATCACCAAAAAGGCAATAAACGAATTGTTAAAATTGTCAGAGAACCGGCTGTCTGCCCACGGAAAAATTTAATGCCGATTTTACAAGCCGCCGGTTGACGGCTTTACGGATTTTTTGTATATTGATTGAGTACCGGGATGCCTCGTTTGCATGAGACAAGGTGTGTCCCATCGTGATTTTTCGGGCATTGCTCGCTTTGTGCCCTGGAAAAATCGGTTCCGGCCGCGTATTCTGCACTCGCAAGGAGGGAACGAAATGGATCAGGTGAAGATCGGAGAATTCCTGAAGACGCTCCGGAAGGAAAAAGGTCTCACGCAGGAGCAGCTCGCGGAGCAGTTTCATGTGAACCGCCGGACCGTATCCCGCTGGGAGACCGGAAGCAATCTTCCCGATCTCGATATCCTTGTGGAAATGTCGGATTACTATGATGTCGATCTGCGCGAGCTCATCGACGGAGAAAGGAAAAGCGAGACTATGGACAAAGAAACCAAAGAGACCGTTCTGAAAGCGGCGGACTACACGAGCGAACAGGCGGAGAAAAGCAACAAGCTGGTACGGATGTTCAGCGCGGCGGCTCTGGTGCTGCTGATGGCGTTCGTCATCATCCGCGCCGTTCCGCAGTACGGCGACAATGCCGTGCTGACGGCGTGTGCGGACTTTGCGCAGGGCTTCGGCTTCGGCATGCTCATCGCGGGCCTGCTCATTTCGATCGGCATCGCCGCCAAGACCCGGGCTTTTCAGAAGAGAATTCGCGAAAAAACCGGGAAGTAAAGGTATTTTTACAGCCGGAAACGGCCGGTGTAAAGGCCTTTTGATCGACAGTGACCGCAGATTCGGATAGACTGCAAACCGTACCGAGGAGGAAAAACCATGGAGATCGCCGAAAGGCTCAAGGCAGCAAGAGTCAAAAGCGGCCTGACGCAGGAGCAGGTCGCGGAAAAAGTTCTGGTGTCGCGCGTGACGCTCTCCCACTGGGAGAACGGCAGATCGCTGCCGGACATCGCGAGCCTTCTGACCCTGAGCGACCTCTATGATATCTCCCTCGACGAACTGGTGAAAGGAGATTCGAAAATGACGGAAAAGGTAAAAAAGGACTCAAAGAACGCCAAGGCCAACGCGCGGCTCATCCTCACGGTCGCCGTGATCGTGACGATCGTCCTCGCGGTTTACGGCGTGAGCATCCCCATCGGGGGCGGCTTCCATGATTTCTGCGATGGCGCCATCCTCTGGGTGCTCGTCGGCATCGGCATCGCCGCCTACTTTGCCTACTGCAGCCAAAACGAAACAAAACCCAAAGAATAAAGGAGCATGATCCCCATGAGCAAAGACAAACGATTCAAAACGATCTACACGCAGGGCGCACTCACCAACACCGCCATCCTCGTAGACACCGAGACCGGCGTGAACTACCTCTTCCACGCCGACGGCCACGCCGGCGGCCTGACCGTTCTCGTAGACAAAAACGGAAAGCCCGTTATAACTCCACCGCAGGAGCTATAAATACTTCAAACGAGACCCTGCGGGCGCAAACTCTGCGAGGCCTTTCATAGGCCGTAAGGCGGTGCCGGGAAATTCCCGGCACCGCTTCGCTGCTTTTTCGGAAAAGATTGCAAACATTGCCTCAGTGCATTATAATCCGGGCGTGGGGGAGTGCTGCCGCGTGATCTGCGGTGTGCTCTTACAATAAAATTATAAGGAGAATTTCGTTATGAGCAAGAAGCTTGTGGCTTATTTTTCCGCATCGGGAGTAACCGCGAAGGTCGCGAAGGCGCTGGCGGGGGCTGTCGGGGCCGATTTGTTTGAGATCCGTCCGGCGGTGCCGTACACGAAGGCCGACCTCAACTGGATGGACAAGAATGCCCGCAGCACCATCGAGATGAACGACCCGGCCTCCCGTCCCGCGATGGCGGAAAAGTGCGGAAACATGAGCGAGTACGACACCGTGTTCGTGGGCTTCCCCATCTGGTGGTATGTCGCCCCGACGATCATCAACACATTCCTCGAGAGCTGCGACCTGACCGGCAAGACGATCGTTCCGTTCGCCACCTCCGGCGGCAGCGACATGGGCAAAACGAACGAAAAGCTCGCGCCGAGCTGCA
>CAZKGZ010000137.1:0-4380 GCA_964552365.1 uncultured Oscillospiraceae bacterium
TCTTGATGTACTCGTCGATGGCGGCGGCGGCGTTCTTGCCGGCGCCCATGGCGAGAATGACGGTGGCAGCACCCGTAACGGCATCGCCGCCGGCGTACACGCCTTCGTGGGTGGTCTTGCCCTTCTCGTCGGCGATCAGGCAGCCGTGCTTGTCCGCTTCCAGACCGGGCGTGGTCATGCGGAGCAGCGGGTTGGGGCTGGTGCCGAGAGCGTCGATCATGGCGTCCACTTCGAGCACGAAGTTGGAGCCTTCGACGGGGATCGGACGGCGGCGGCCCTTCTCATCGGGCTCGCCGAGCTCCATCTTGATGCACTCGATGCCGGTGACGTAACCCTTCTCGTCGCCGATAACGCGCACCGGGTTTGTGAGCAGCTTGAACTCGACCTCTTCCTCCTGTGCATGGTGGACCTCTTCCTTACGGGCGGGGACTTCTTCCATGCTGCGGCGGTAGACGACATACACATGCTCCGCGCCGAGACGCTTCGCGCAGCGGGCGGCGTCCATGGCGACGTTGCCGGCACCGACGACCGCGACACACTTGTGGTGCTTGATCGGGGTATCGTAATCCTCGCGGTATGCCTTCATGAGGTTGATGCGGGTCAGGAACTCGTTGGCGGAGTAAACGCCGAGCAGGTTCTCGCCGGGAATGCCGAGGAAGCGGGGCAGGCCGGCGCCGGAGCCGAGGAACACGGCCTCAAAGCCTTCCTCGGTGAACAGCTCATCGATGGAGATGGCGCGGCCGACAACGGCGTCGGTGACGATCTTCACGCCCATAGCCTCGAGAGCGGCAACTTCGCGGGCCACGATGGCCTTGGGCAGACGGAACTCGGGAATGCCGTACACCAGCACGCCGCCGGCCTTGTGGAAGAGTTCGTACACGGTGACTTCGTAACCCATGCGGGCCAGGTCACCGGCGCAGGTCAGACCGGCAGGGCCGGAGCCGACGACCGCGACGCGGTGTCCGTTGGAAACGGGCTTCTCGACCTTGGCGTTCGGATCGGCGTGAGCCGCGTGCCAGTCGGCGACAAAGCGCTCGAGACGGCCGATGCCGACACTCTCGCCCTTGAGACCGCGGACGCACTTGCCCTCGCACTGATTCTCCTGCGGGCAGACGCGGCCGCACACGGCGGGCAGGCTGTTCGTGGAGGTGATGATCTTATAGGCTTCTTCAAACTCGCCTTCGGCGACTTTGGCGATGAACTCGGGAATGCGGACATGAACCGGGCAGCCGGACATGCAGGGATGCTGGCGGCAGCCGAGGCAGCGCTTCGCTTCGTCAATGGCGATCTCTTCGGTGTAGCCGAGCGCTACTTCCTCGAAGTTCTTGTTGCGTACCAGAGGCTCCTGCTCCGGAATGGGGTTCTTCTTCATACTCATATTAGCCATGTCTCACACCTCCGGTAATGTGGCAGATATGCTCCTTGGCAGCGGCTTCTTCGCCGGCATAGAAGGAGTTGCGGGCGATCAGCTCATCCCAGTCGACCTGGTGGCCGTCAAACTCGGGGCCGTCCACGCAGGCAAACTTGGTCTCGCCGCCGACGGTCAGACGGCAGCCGCCGCACATGCCGGAGGCGTCGATCATGATCGGGCAGAGAGAGCAGATGGTCTTGATGCCGTAGGGCTTGGTGGTGAGAGAGGTGAACTTCATCATCTTCAGCGGTCCGATGATGAACACTTCGTCATACTCACGGCCGGACTTGATGAGGGCTTCGAGCTTGGCGTTGCCGAAGCACTTCTCGCCGTAGCTGCCGTCATCGGTGCAGATGTAGAGGTTGGTGGAATGCTCGCGCATTTCCTTCTCGAGGATCACGATGTCCTTGGAGCGGAAACCGGCGACCATATCGACCTCGATGCCGGCTTCATAGAACCCCTTGCACACAGGGTAGCCGATCGCGCAGCCGACGCCGCCGCCGACAACACAAACACGCTTCTGTCCGCCGATCTGGGTGGGCTTGCCCATGGGGCCGACAAAGTCGGCGAGGCACTCGCCCGGCTCCATCTTCTCGAGCATGCGGGTGGTCTGGCCGACAGGCTGAACCATGATGGTAACGGTGCCGGCTTCGCGGTCGTAATCGGCAATGGTCAGAGGAATACGCTCGCCGTATTCATCCAGACGCAGAACGATAAACTGGCCGGGCAGGCACTTCTTGGCGACCAGCGGCGCCTTGATAACATACTCAAGGACGGTGCCGGCGTCATTCAGGGGACGCTTGCTTACAATGGGGAACATAACTTTTTTCCTTTCTTCCTTTTTTCCTGTGAGGAGCTGTTTCGTTTCTTACCCGCGGCGGAGACAGGAAACGCCCCGCCATGGCAGTCACATAAAAGGATTATATCATAAAAAATACAATATGGAACACCTTTTTTTGAAAAATATCACGATTCTTCCACATAAATTCACCGTGCGATAAGGAAACGGTTGCGTTTCCGCGAAATATATGATAAAAATAAATGTTACTATTTTTATAAATCAAGGAAGAAAGTGCGTCATGCGAGATTAAGTTTACGCGGAAGGACCGCTTTATCAATTCATTCGGAATAAAAAATAAAGGAAGATACATTGCAATGAGTGATTTACAGCGGGAGATCTCGCGGCGGAGAACGTTCGCGATCATCTCCCACCCGGACGCGGGTAAAACGACCCTGACGGAAAAACTCCTTCTCTACGGAGGGGCCATCCAGCTCGCCGGTTCCGTAAAGGGCAAGGCGGCGGCGCGGCATGCGGTCTCCGACTGGATGGAGCTCGAAAAGCAGCGCGGCATTTCCATCACCTCTTCGGTGCTGCAGTTCGAGTATAACGGCTACTGCATCAACATCCTCGACACCCCGGGCCACCAGGACTTCTCCGAGGACACCTACCGCACTCTGATGGCGGCGGACAGCGCCGTCATGGTCATCGACGCCGCCAAAGGCATCGAGCCGCAGACGCGCAAGCTCTTCAAGGTCTGTGCCATGCGGCACATCCCCATTTTCACATTCATCAACAAAATGGACCGTGAGGCGCGCAGCCCCTACGACCTTCTCGAAGAGCTCGAAAAGGAATTCGGCATCGGCACCTACCCGATGAACTGGCCCATCGGCTGCGGCGTGGACTTCAAGGGCGTGTACGACCGTGAGAAGAAGGAAGTGCTGGCCTACTCGCAGTTCCACGCGGGCAGCCGCGCCATTCACGCCACGGAGCTCACGCTCGACAATGAGGAAGGTCTCCGCGAGGCACTCGGCGACCGGCTTTACCGGACGCTGCAGGACGATGTGGAGCTTCTCGACGGCGCGGGCTATGAGTTTGACCGCGAGCTCGTGCAGAGCGGCGACCTGAGCCCCGTGTTTTTCGGCTCGGCACTCATGAACTTCGGCGTGGAGCAGTTCCTCGCCAGTTTCCTCGAGCTGACGACCCCGCCGCTCGCGCGTCTTTCCGAGGGCGAGCCGGTCGACCCGGCCGACGACCACTTCTCGGCGTTTGTTTTCAAAATTCAGGCGAACATGAACAAAGCACACCGCGACCGCATCGCCTTCATGCGCATCTGCTCGGGCAAATTCGAGCGCAATGAGGAATATTTCCATGTGCAGGGCGGCAAGCCCATCAAGCTCGCGCAGCCGCAGCAGATGATGGCCGAGGAGCGGCAGATCATCGACGAGGCGTACGCCGGCGACATCATCGGCGTGTTCGACCCCGGCATCTACTCCATCGGCGACACCATCTGCTCCAAGGATAAAAAAGTGAAATTCGAAGGCATCCCGACCTTCGCGCCGGAGCACTTTGCCGCCTTTGAGCGCAAGGACACCATGAAGCGCAAACAGTTCGAGACCGGCATCCGCCAGATCGCGCAGGAGGGCGCTATTCAGATCTTCCACGAGCCGAACACCGGTCTTGAGGAAGTCGTTGTCGGTGTCGTCGGCGTGCTGCAGTTCGATGTGCTCGAGTACCGCCTGCAGAGCGAGTACTCCACCGCCGTCCGCCGCCGCGCCCTGCCGTACGAGAACATCCGCTGGATCGTGAGCGACACCGATCCCTCCACGCTCCAGCTCACCCGCGACACCAAATGGGTCCAGGACTTCCGCGGCAACAACCTCCTCCTCTTCGGAGGCGAATGGAACATCCCCTACACCCTAAAACAAAACCCCGGCCTGGAACTGGCCGAGTTCAGCAAAAACTAAAAGCCGCCGGCTTGGCAAGCAAAATTGGCGAGAGTTTTGCTAAATCCAGAAAAATAACAGCAGGTCTTTTTCCGACTTTGGAAAAGGACCTGCTGTTTTATGTTAAGGTACCGCCGCCAAAAGTCTCGGCGTCGCCCATCAAGCTTGCCGGATATGGGCCAAAGAGGGTGGAAATCATAGCTGCTTCGGCTCGTTTGCGGAGGTTTGGGGTTGTATAATTTGGG
>CAZKGZ010000138.1:0-4316 GCA_964552365.1 uncultured Oscillospiraceae bacterium
CCCGCAGGGGAGTGGGTTGATTTTACGCCTTATAGCCGATCTCGTCGGCGAGCGACTTCTCCAGAATGACAACGGCGTCGCGGTGCAGCCGCAGGAACGTGGCCGGGCAGTGCGGGTCGATGCGGTCGGAGAGGAGCAGGGCGCGCATGGCGTCGTGCTTCTTGCCCGACACGATCATGAGGAGCTTTTTCGCGCGCATGATGTTGCCCATGCCCATCGTCACGGCGAAGCGGGGCACTTCATCGCGGGAGGCAAAGAAGCGCTGGTTGGCGTCGATGGTGCTCTCGTCGAGCGTTTCGAGATGCGCGCCGTCGCAGAGCGTGTCGCCCGGCTCGTTGAAGCCGAGGTGGCCGTCCGGTCCCACGCCGAGCACCTGCACATCGATGTCGGTGCGGTCGAGCACGGCGTTGAACTCGCGGAGATTCTCCTCCGTGTCGCCGATGCCGCGCGCCACATAGGTGTTCGCCTTGTCGATGTTGATGTGGTCAAAGAGATTGTCGTTCATGAAATAGCGGTAGCTCTGCTCGTGCGTGGGCGCGAGACCGACATACTCGTCGAGATTCACGCTGTGCACGCGGGAAAAATCCAGTCCCTCTTCGCTGCAGCGGCGGGAGAGCTCGCGGTACATACCGACGGGGCTCGAGCCGGTGGCGAGGCCGAGCGTGCACTCGGGGTTCTCGCGGACGGTCTTCTCGATGATGTCGGCGGCCAGACGGCTCGCCTCCGCATAATTTTCGGCAACGATAACTTTCATGGTTTGCTTCTCCTTTTCCTTCTTATTTAATTTAGGCTCTCTTTACGATGTTGTCTTTCGCTTTGTATATGCACCCTTCCGGAACGACGCCGCGCACGCACGAGGTGGGGTAGACGCTCGCTTCGCGTCCGAGCACCGTGCCGGGGTTGAGTACGCTGTTGCATCCGACTTCCACGCCGTCGCCGAGCATCGCGCCGACCTTTTTACGCCCGGTCGGAATGTCCTCGCCCTCGTTGTGGATGACGACGGGGAGCTTGTCGCTCTTCACGTTGCTCGTGATGGAGCCCGCGCCCATGTGGGACTTATAGCCGAGCACGGAGTCGCCGACATAGTTATAATGCGGCACCTGCACGTTGTCGAAGAGAATGACGTTTTTAAGCTCCGTGGAATTGCCCACGACGCAGTTGGCGCCGACGAGCGCATTGCCGCGGATGAACGCGCCGGGGCGAACCTCGGTGCCGTGCCCGATGATGCACGGCGCGCCGATGTACGCGCTCGGATAGATCTTCGCATCGCGCGCGATCCACACGCCCTCCTCGGTGTGCTCATACTCCTCGTCCGGGAGCGTCGCGCCGATGGCGAGAATGGCATCGCCGATGCCCGCAAGCGCCTCCCACGGATAGGTGAAGCCGCGCAGATACTCGCCCGCGAGGGTGTGGGTGAGATCAAATAGATCGTTTATCGTAAGTTTCATTTCTTTACCTCGATAAGATGGCCGGATGCTTTCATGGCGGCGATGATGCTGTCCACCATTTCCTCGCAGATCTCCGGCGTGCCGGCCTCGGACATCACGCGGAGCACGGGCTCGGTGCCGCTCTTGCGCAGGAGCACGCGTCCGCCGTCGCCGAGCGCCTCGGTGCACTTGTCCACGGCGGCCTTTACGGTCGCGTCCGCAAGCGTGGCGTCCTTGTCGTCCACCTTGACGTTCTTGAGCACCTGCGGGTACATTTTCACCTCCGCGGCGAGCGTGGAGAGCGGAAGCTGCGTGTCGATGAGCACGCCCATGAGCATGATGGCGGTGATGAGGCCGTCACCCGTGTGGGCATACTTGCGGAAAATGACATGGCCGGACTGCTCGCCGCCGAGCATGTGGTCGTTCTCCTTCATGTTCTCATACACGAAGCGGTCGCCCACGGCGGTCTTCTCGTAGTTGATGCCGATGCGGTCGAATGCCTTGTAGAGACCGAAGTTGCTCATAACAGTGGTGACGACGGTGTTGCTCGGGAGCTGGCCGTGCGCCTTCATATACTTGGCGCAGATATACATGATCTGGTCGCCGTTCACGACATTGCCGAGCTCGTCCACCGCAAGGCAGCGGTCGGCGTCGCCGTCGAACGCGAAGCCGACATCGAGCCGGTTCTCGCGCACATACTGCTGCAGGCCTTCGATATGCGTGGAGCCGCAGCGGAGGTTCACGTTCACGCCGTCGGGCTTGTCGTTGATGACATAGGTCTTCGCGCCGAGCGCATCGAACACCGCGCGGCCGATCATCCACGCGCTGCCGTTCGAGCAGTCGAGCGCGACCTTGTGGTCGCCGAACGAACGGGTGGCGAGGCTCGTGAGATAGCCGATGTAGCGGTTGCGGCCGGAGTAGAAGTCGATGGTGCGTCCGATCTTATCCTCGGTCGCCCAGGGAATGGAGGTCGGGTCGCCGTCGATGTAGGCTTCCAGCTCATCCTGCAGCGCATCGTCCATTTTCTCGCCGATGCCGTTCATGAGCTTGATGCCGTTGTCCCAGTAGGGGTTGTGGCTCGCGGAGATCATCACGCCGCAGTCAAAATTTTCCGTGCGCGTGATGAAGCTGACGCACGGCGTCGTCGTAACGTGCAGAAGGTAGGCATCCGCGCCGGACGAGGTGATGCCGGCCGCGAGCGCGCTCTCATACATGTACGAGGAGCGGCGGGTGTCCTTGCCGATGACGATGCGGGCGTTCGTGTCTGTATGACGCTTCGCGTAGTACCAGCCGAGGAACCGGCCGGTCTTGAAGGCGTGCTCTGCCGTCAGATCCACGCCCGCCTTGCCGCGAAAGCCGTCTGTACCGAAATATTTTCCCATAGGTATGTCTGTCCTTTCCGGACTCAAAGAGTCGCCATAGAGTCGCCATAAAATGACACTTTATCATATCACAAAAGCGGACTCCGGTCAATCTTTAACTCTCGCTGTGCTCCTCGGACTCGTAGAGCTTGAGCGCGGCCGCCAGGAAGCCGCGGAAGAGCGGGTGCGGGCGGTTCGGACGGGACTTGAATTCGGGGTGATACTGCACGCCGATGTAAAACGGATGGTCGTGCCGCTCCACGACTTCGACGAGCCGTCCGTCCGGCGAGAGACCGGAGAGAACGAGCCCGGCCTTCTGCAGCACCTCGCGGTACTCGTTGTTGAACTCGTAGCGGTGGCGGTGGCGCTCGGAGATGTGCTGCACGCCGTAGCACTGCTCGAGGAGCGTGCCGGGCACGATGTCGCACGGGTACGCGCCGAGACGCAGCGTGCCGCCCTTGTCGATGGAGTCGCTCTGTCCGGGCATGAAGTCGATGACGCGGTAGGGGGAGCTCACATCAAATTCGCGGGAGTTCGCGCCCTCGAGATGCGCGGCATTGCGCGCGTTTTCAATGACGGCGATCTGCATGCCGAGGCACAGCCCGAGATACGGGATCTTCTTCTCGCGGGCGTACTTTGCAGCGAGGATCATGCCCTCGATGCCGCGGTCGCCGAAGCCGCCGGGCACGAGGATGCCGTACACGCCGCCGAGCTTTTCATCGATATTCTCCTCGGTGAGCGTCTCGGAATCGACCCAGCGGATGGGCGCGTGGGTGCCGACCGTGTAGCCCGCGTGGCGGAGCGCTTCGATCACGGAGAGATAGGCGTCGTGGAGCTGCGTGTATTTGCCGACGAGCGCGATGGGCACGCGCTTTTTGCGCCCGTGGATGCGCGCGACGAGCGCTTCCCACTCGGCAAGGTCGGCCTTCGGCGCGCCGAGCGAGAGCTTGCGGCAGACGATGTCGCCGAGATGCGCCTTCTCGAGCATGAGCGGGGCCTCGTAGAGCACCGGGATGGTCATGTTTTCAATGACGCAGTCCGGCTCCACATTGCAGAAGTTTGCGATCTTGCGGAAAATGTTCTTGTCTTCGATCGGCTCGTCGCAGCGGAGCACGATGATGTCGGGGGAGATGCCCATGCCCTGCAGCTCCTTGACGGAGTGCTGGGTCGGCTTGGATTTGTGCTCGCCGGAGGCCTTGAGATAGGGGACAAGCGTCACATGGATGTAGAGCGTGTTCTCGCGTCCGACTTCGAGCCCTACCTGACGGATGGCCTCGAGGAACGGCTGGCTCTCAATGTCGCCGGTCGTGCCGCCGATCTCCGTGATGACGATGTCCGCACCGGTCTTTTTGCCGACCTGATAGATGAAGTCCTTGATCTCGTTCGTGACGTGCGGGATGACCTGCACGGTGCTGCCGAGATACTCGCCGCGGCGCTCCTTCTCGAGCACGTGCGAATACACCTTGCCGGTGGTGAGATTGGAGAATTTATTGAGGTCCTCGTCGATGAACCGCTCGTAGTGGCCGAG
>CAZKGZ010000139.1:0-4272 GCA_964552365.1 uncultured Oscillospiraceae bacterium
CATTATGAAGGCGCCGCCCAGGCGGGACATTTCTTCGGGGGTCTCGCGCATGCCGTTTTCGATCCAGACTTTGGCGAGGGTGCACATGCCGGCTACGATGAACGAGGCGCAGTAGTCGAGCTTTTCGGATTCGCTGCCGCCGTAGATGGACAGGAACTCGTAGAGGTACTGATATTTCAGCTTGTTGAAGATCTTGTTCTGGAACTCGGCGTCGCCGCTGCGGCAGTAGAGCGTGTAGAAAATGTCCGAGTACTCTCCGGCGAGGGAGAAGAGGTCCGTAAGGTAGAGGAAGGATTTTCCGTCCGACCGGCGGGCATCATGGCGGCGGCCGACTTCATCGAGATGGCGGAGAAGGTCGTCCTCGAGCTGGTGGAGCAGGTCGTACACATCGCTGTAGTGCGCATAGAATGTGCCGCGGTTCACATCCGCAAGGTCGGCGACATCGCGAACGGTGACGCGGTTGATGTCTTTTTCGAGAAGAAGCTGGGTGAGGGCGCTGCGGAGCTGCTTTTTCGTTTTCCGCACGCGGCGGTCTTCGGTCTCTCTGTCCGGCATGATATATATAAACCCCCTGTGTTTTTTATCGTACAAGGGATATTATAAACCGCAGATATGGAACTTTCAAGAGAAAACGTACAAAAACGCGAAAAAAATTCGGAAACAAATCATCTGTTCCCGAATTTTTTAAAAAGCATCATTCTTTTCGCATTTGCCGATTTCTGTGCTTTTGCAGCGCCTTGAGGTAGATTTCCGCCGCTTTCGCCGCGGCCGGGGTGAGCGCTCCGGCGGAGATCTCGACCTGATCGACACAGACGGTGCCGAAGTCGCCGCACGGCTCCACGCGCGTCATGTGGCTCCAGAGCGGCACGCCCGAGGCGGTGCCTTCGATGATCTGCGTGTGGTCCTCGTCGGTGCGGCGGACCGGCTCCATCGTTTGGAGTGCCGAGAGGGCCTTGCTGCCCGCCGGGCGGCGGTTGAGATGGCGCCACACGAGCTGCGTGCTCTGCGGCAC
The DNA here is from genome assembly GCA_964552365.1 of uncultured Oscillospiraceae bacterium. Lineage (GTDB taxonomy): Bacteria > Bacillota > Clostridia > Oscillospirales > Oscillospiraceae > Apopatocola. The sequence continues at coordinate 1,013 of CAZKGZ010000139.1, forward strand.
GAGGGTGCTCACGCGCACCGTGCCCGCGCTGCCGAAGGCCGTTTCGAGCCGTTTGAGCATGATGTCCGGGCGGATGAGGCAGAAATTCTGCTCTGCCTTGAGTTTCTTCATGGTGAGCGTGCGGAGCGCGGGGAATGCGCGGCGGAGATCCTCGCACGATTTTTTCGCCGCCTTGTCGCGGCTTCCCTTCCAGTGGAAGAGCGTGCCGGTGAACGCTTTGAGTCCCCCGGTCGGGACATCGACCGCGCCTTCGACGATGACCGTGCGCACGCGGATGCTCCCTTGCGCGAGCATCGCGAGAAGCTCCGTGCCGCCCGAGCGCAGACCGTACGCGCCGCGGATGCGGCCGTCATAGGATCTGAGAAGCTCGCGCTCCGTGGCGGCGATGCGCTGTGCGGCCGTCTCCTCCGGCGTGAATTCCGGCACGAGCACGCGGTAGTTCTGCTCGAGAGCGCGGACGGGTGCGGCCGTCTCGACGGCGGTGCCGGCCTCCGGCCAGAGCAGGATGAAGCTGCCGCCGATCTTTCCGGTTTCCTTGAGTTTCATGCGCGTTCCTCCGTTCTTACAGCGAATAATTCATGGAGCGATACGAACTGCGGCGCAAAGGCCGCATCGTCTCCCCGCACGGCGGCGGAGAGGACGGCGTTTTTCATTTCAACGGAAAAGAGCGAATAGCGTGCGCCCTCAAGCTCCGCGCTTTCGTCGAGCACGGAAAAGGCGTTCATGGGCTTTGAGAGCCCCGCGCCGGTGCACTTGAGCACGGCCTCCTTGCGCGTCCAGAGATACGCAAAGCGCCGTTCGGGGTCGGCGGCCATATACTCCCGCTCCTCCGGCGTGAGGGCGCGCTCCGAGGCGCGGCGCACCGGGGCGATCGTTTCGATGTCGAGCCCCACGGGCGCGTCGTTCACGGCGAGTGCCGCAAAGCTCCCGCTGTGCGTGAGGGAAAATTCCGGCCCGCCCGGGAGATACGGCTTGCCGAATTCGCCGAAGCGGATGCCGTCCGTGAGGCCCGCCATGCGCAGGAGAAGCCCCGCGCCGATGCTGCGAAGGCGCGCGTCCGTGCGGCAGATGCGCCCGGCTTTGGCGCGGCGCTCCGGCGAGAGCACGGCGAGTGCCTCGCTCTCCCGTCCGGCGAGCGGCGTGACATCCAGTACATACACATTCATACAATTATTATAAAGGCAAAGCTTGCTCTTTTCAAGGCGAAAAGCGCGTATATTTCCCGTTTTCGATCACATAGCCGCCGCCGTTTTCGCTCTGCCATTCGTAGCGCGATTTGTTCTCTTCGGGGAAAAGGCTTGCCATCAGTGCGGCGATGATGCCGCCGTGCGTCACGATGACGGCATCGCGGCCGTCCGCTCTCACACGCTCGAGGGCGCGCAGGGCCCGCCCGGTCATGGCTTTTCCGCTCTCGCCGTGCGGCGGAACATTGCTCTCGTTGTCGCCGGTGAGCCACGCCTGATACGCCGGGGTGTCCTTGAGCTGCGCGTAGCTTTTCATTTCAAAGTCGCCGAAGTCCACCTCGCGAAAGTCCGGCTCGACTTCAAACGGCACATCGCCGAAGAGCGCCTTGAGCGTTTCGGTGCAGCGGAGCATGCCGCTTGAAATATACCGCGCCGCCGGGTCGAAATTCTGCACGCGGCGGAGCGCTTCGCGTCCCTTTTCGGAGAGGGGCAGATCGGTGCTGCCGCAGTAGAGGTGCTGTTCGTTTGCTTCGGTCATGCCGTGGCGGATGAGTGTGAGCTTCATTTGAGGCGCTGCTCCAGTCCGCAGAAGATGCGGCTCACGCGCTCGGCCTCGCGGCTGAGGTACTGCGTGAGACGGCCGGTGTCCTGCCGCCATGCGCGCGTCTGCGCGTCCAGCGGGACGACGCCGCAGAACATGTCGCGGCAGATGAAGATGCAGTTCTCCCACTCGGCGCGGTGCGCGCGGAAATAGTCCGTCGGGTCGGTGCCCTTTTGCGTACACGCGAGCGTGAAGTTTTCGAGATTATCGATGCAGCGGTGCGAGAAGTCCGGCTCCTCCCCCGTGCAGGTATAGATGTCCGCGTCCGTGAGAGCGAACGCTTCGCGCGCGAAATCGGTTTTGCCCTGATACGCGCCGCCGATGATAAAGATCATAGTCGTTGTCCCCTTTACAGTAGTGCCCAGACCGCCGCGCCGCACAGCTCCGCGAGCGTGAGCGAGTAGCCGGAGATGTCGCCGTTCATGCCCTCGAGCGAGCGGTACGCCTTGCGCAGGGCGAGCGCGAAGCCGCAAAGGCACCCGATGAGTGCCAGTCCCGACTTCCATCCGAGCAGAAAGCCCGCCGCGAGGTATACGCCCAGCTGCACGCACACCGCGACGATATGCGAGCGCGGTTTTTTCTGCGCGGCGTACTGGCTCGTGGACATCGGCGGGAGGATCGTTACGGCGAGTGCCGAGCCGCAGCGGCTCACGGCCGGCAGCAGCAGGAGCGTCCACACATTTGCGGTATCCTTGGCCGAGGCGAAAAGTGCCGTCTGGCACAGGGCGAGCAGCACGATGCCGATGACCGCGAAGCTCCCCACATGCGAGTCTTTCAGAATTTCGCGCCGCCGCGCCAGATCGCGGCAGGAGCGCACGGCATCGGTCACATCCATGAAGCCGTCGAGGTGGATAAAGCCCGTGGCGATGAACGGATATGCGCCGAGCACGACGCCCGTCACGGCTGCGGGAAGCGCGAGATACCGGCAGAGCAGGGCGAGCAGCGCCCAGAGAAGGCCGATCTCCAGCCCGACGACCGGGAGGAAGAGCAGCATTTTATCGCGCGCGTCCTCGTCCCAGGTGTGCCATGCACACGGAATGGCGCAGAACATGCTGCGGCACATGAGCAGCGCATGAAAATAGCGTTTCACAGCGGCAGCGCCCCCTTATGGATGATGCGCCGTCCGGCGGCAAGCTCTACGACCGTGTCGCACTCGCGCGCGAGCATGCGGTCGATGCCGGCGAGCGCGCGGCGGTACTGTTCGGTCGTTTCGTCGTAGTGCTCGGCGTCGCCGTAGATATAGTCGCTCACGAGCACGGCGCTTTTCACGCTGCGGACGAACTCCGTCAGCTCCTTCGCGCAGCGCTGCGCGGCGTCGAGGTCGAGCGCCCAGCCCTTTTCGGGCGGGAACATTTCGTTTTGCAGCAGTGCCGTCACGCTGTCGAGAAGGTACACGCCGTTCCGGTCGGTGCTCTCGAGACACGAGAGGATGCTGCGCGGGCACTCCACGGTCTCGAAGCCCATCCCCGCGCGGT
>CAZKGZ010000140.1:0-4248 GCA_964552365.1 uncultured Oscillospiraceae bacterium
TGTCATTGTACCAAACCTATAGGAGATTGTCAAGATTATTTTTTAATTTTTTTGCCTGATTTTGTACTGCTGCATTCCGCAACTATTTTCTTGCAATTTGAGTTTCCGTGTGTTATATATTATAGGTAAATATTCCGTAAGCGAATATGGATATTGCTGTGAACGGGAAAATAATGGGAGTCCGCTGCTGCAGAGAGGGGTGTCGTTGGCTGGGAGCACCTTGCGGTATGGGCCTGTTTGGTTCGCCCGTGAGCGCCGGCCAATCCCCGGCGGGTACGCCCGTTACAGCGTCAAAGCGCGAAACGGCCTGCCGTTTCGAATGTGGGTGGTACCGCGGAAGAATGCCTTTCGTCCCTTTTATAGGAGACGGAGGGTTTATTTTTTTGGCAAAAACAAACTGCACATAGGAGGATACCATGAAAAAAATGCTGGAAAGCCTGCGGGAGGCATCCCGTCAGGCCATCGAGGAAGCCGTAGACATGGACTCGCTCGAAGCGCTGCGCGTCCGGTATCTCGGCAAAAAAGGTGAGCTGACCGCCATTCTCAAGCAGATGGGCAAGCTCTCCGCCGAAGAGCGTCCGGTCATCGGACAGCTCGCCAACGAGATCCGCGGCGAGCTCGAATCCGAGATCGAGAGCCGCAAGAGCGCGCTCGCCGCCAAGCTCCAGGAAGCGAAGCTGCGCGCCGAAACGCTCGACGTCACCATGCCCGGCAAGGAGATCACGCTCGGCAAAAAGCATGTCATCAACACCGTGCTCGACGAGGTCACGGACATTTTCGTCGGCATGGGCTTTTCCATCGTGGACGGCCCCGAGATCGAGCTTTCGACCTACGACTTCGACCGTCTGAACATCCCCGAGAACCACACCGTCCGCGAGTGGACGGACACCTTCTACATCACCGAGGACGAAAAGGTGCATCTCCGCTGCCAGACCTCCCCGATGCAGGTGCGCGTGATGGAAACGACGAAGCCGCCCATCCGCATCCTCGCCCCCGGCCGCGTGTACCGCAAGGACGAGATCGACGCGACCCACTCCCCGATGTTCCACCAGATCGAAGGTCTGGTCATCGACAAGGGCATCACGATGGGCGACCTCAAGGGCACGCTCAACACCCTCATCAAGAAGATCTACGGGCCGGACACCGTGACGCGCTTCCGCCCGCACCACTTCCCGTTCACCGAGCCGAGCTGCGAGATGGACGTGCAGTGCTTCGAGTGCCACGGCCGCGGCTGCCGCGTGTGCAAGGGCGAGGGCTGGATCGAGCTGCTCGGCGCCGGCATGGTGCACCCGGACGTGCTCGCCATGAGCGGCATTGACCCGAACGTCTACTCCGGCTTTGCGTTCGGCGTAGGTCTCGAGCGTCTCGTTATGCGCCGCTTCGCCATCAGCGACATGCGTCTGCTGTACGAAAACGACACCCGGTTCCTGTCCCAGTTTTAAGGAGGTACGACATGAAACTTTCCAGAGAATGGCTGCATGAATATACGCAGATCGATGCGTCCGACAAGGACTACTGCGACGCGATGACCATGTCCGGCTCCAAAGTCGAGGGCTGGGAAGTCACCGGAAGCGAGCTCTCCCGCGTGGTCGTCGGCCGCGTGAACGCCATGGAGCGTCACACCAACTCCGACCACATGTGGGTATGCAAGATCGATGTCGGCGGCGAGCGCGAACTGCAGATCGTCACCGGCGCGCAGAATGTCTCGGTCGGCGATCTGGTGCCGGTCGCACTGGACGGCAGCACGCTGCCCGGCGGCGTGGAGATCCACACCGGCAAGCTGCGCGGCGAGCTGAGCGAGGGCATGCTCTGCTCTCTCCATGAGCTCGGCCTCGAGCAGCGCGACTTCCCCTATGCCATCGAAGACGGCATTTTCATCCTGCAGGAGGAATGCAAGGTCGGCGACGACATCCGCACCGTCTGCGGTCTCAACGATACCGTTGTCGAATTCGAGATCACCAATAACCGCCCCGACTGCCTCTCCGTGCGCGGTCTCGCCCGCGAAAGCTCCGCCACGTTCCACACCCCGCTCACGCTGGCCGAGCCCAAGGTGCAGGGCGGTCACGGCGATGTGACAAAGTCCCTCTCCGTGGAGATCCGCGACGGCGACCTGTGCCCGCGCTACACCGCGCGCATGGTGAAGAACATCAAGATCGCTCCCTCGCCGAAGTGGATGCGCCGCCGCCTGCGCGCTTCCGGCGTGCGCCCCATCAACAACATCGTCGACATCACGAACTATGTCATGCTCGAGTACGGCCAGCCGATGCACGCCTTCGACTACTCCTGCCTGCACGACGGCAAGATCATCGTCCGCCGCGCCGTGGAGGGCGAGTCCCTGCAGACGCTCGACGGCAAGGACCATGCGCTCACGCCCGGCATGCTCGTCATCGCCGACCCCGAGGGCCCCGTGGCACTCGCCGGCGTTATGGGCGGCGCGAACAGCGAGATCCTCGACAACACGACGACCATCGTGTTCGAGAGCGCGAACTTCCTCGGCCACTCCATCCGCAAGACGGCCATCGCGCTCGGCATGCGCACCGACGCCTCCGGCCGCTTCGAGAAGGGCCTCGACCCGCTCGGCACCATTCCCGCCGTCGACCGCGCGTGCGAGCTCGTGGAAATGCTCGGTGCCGGCGAAGTGATGGACGGCACGATCGACGTCATCGGCACGATGCCCGAGACCACGCACATCGAACTCGATCCCGAGCGCATCAACGCGCTGCTCGGCACGGATATCCCGCGCGACTTCATGGTGAAGACGCTCGAAGACCTCGGCTTCACGCTCGAGGGCAGCACGCTCACCGTCCCCTCCTGGCGCGGCGACTGCAAAATGCTCGCCGACATTGCCGAGGAGTGCGCCCGCTTCTGGGGCTTCGACAAGATCGCACCCACCGATATCCGCGGCGCTGCCACGCAGGGCGGCTACAGCGAGAAGCGCCTCTTCCTGCGCCGTCTCGGCGAGAGCTGCCGCGCCATGGGCTACACCGAGGTCATGACCTACTCCTTCGTCAGCCCCTCGAGCCTCGACAAGATCAAAGTCCCCGCGGACAGCCCGCTGCGCGACTTCTTCAAGATCCTCAACCCGCTCGGCGAAGACACGAGCGTGATGCGCACGACGGCGCTCCCGTCCATGCTCGGTGTGCTCGCCACGAACCTCAGCCGCCGCAACATGGAAGCGAAGCTCTACGAGAACGCGACCGTCTATAAGAAAGTCCCCGGCGAAGACCTCGCCGACGAGCGCACCTCCGTGATGCTCGGCGCCTACGGCGGCGACATGGACTTCTTCGCGCTCAAGGGCGCCGTGGAGACGCTGCTGCGCACGGCCCGCACGCCCGATGTCCGCTTCACCGCCGACGCGAATGTCCCCGCTTTCCACCCCGGCCGCTGCGCCGCCGTGTGGTCGGGCGAGAAGCGCATCGGCACGATCGGTCAGATCCATCCCGATGTGTGCGCGGCCTACGGCCTCGACAGCGGGACCTACTGCGCCGAGCTTGACGGCACGCTGCTCCACGAGCTGGAGGGCGCCGAGCCCGTTTACTCGCCGCTGCCGCGCTTCCCCGCCATTTCGCGTGATATCGCCGTGGTGTGCGATGCGTCCGTCACGGTGGGCGAGCTCACCGAGTGCATCCGCTCTTCGGAGAAGAACGTGCTGCGCGGCGTGCGTCTCTTCGACGTGTACACCGGCACCGGCATCCCCGAGGGCAAGAAGAGCGTTGCCTTCTCCCTGACGCTCCGCTCCGACGATGCCACGCTGACCGACGACCACGCCGAGGAAGCCGTCCGCACCATCCTCACGGCTCTGCGCGAGAAATACGGCGCCGTCATTCGATAATGCTTGCAAGAGCAACTCGAATGTGGTAAAATACTTACAGAAATCCAAACAGGAAAGGGGCTGCGTTTCATGAGTGACGCCACCAAACCGTTTACTACGATCTCCAACCGTGCACAGATCCGGGAGATCCTCTCTTCCGTGTACGACTCGCTGATGCTCAAGGGATACAACCCCATCAATCAGCTGGTAGGCTACATTCTCTCCGAGGATCCCACATACATCACCAACTACAACAACGCCCGCTCGCTCATCTGCCGCATCGACCGCGATGAGCTGCTGCAGGAGCTGGTGCGGAGCTACCTCGAAGACAAGGAATGACCCCGTGATCCCCGCCGGGACGGTCTCTGTGACCGCCCCGGCGTTTTTTCTTTATTTGACAAGGCGCATTAAAAGATTTATAATAAAATTTATATAAA
>CAZKGZ010000141.1:0-4245 GCA_964552365.1 uncultured Oscillospiraceae bacterium
CTCTTCGCGGGTCTGCAGGTGGTGGTAGCCGAGTTTGGCGCGGGCATCCTTCAATGTGGAGCCGTTCTTGACTTCCGCGATGATGGCCTGCTCGGTCGCCTCGATGCTCTCGGCGATGTCCGCGACCTTTTCCGCGACGGCATCCGGGATGCATACGACGCCGGTGTCGTCCGCGAGGATGATGTCGTTCGGGCAGACCTGAACGCCGGAGATCGCGACGGGCTTATTTACGTAGTCCACCGTGACGCGGTCCTTGCCCGTCACCATGTAGGTGCTCTTCGTGTAGATGGGGTAGTCGTTTTTCTTGATGCCGGGGATGTCGCGGCACACGCCGTCGATCACCGTTCCGGCAACGCCCTTTTTCGTGGCGACGAAGGTCATGATGTCGCCCCAGACGGTGCAGTAGAGGCGGCCGCCGTTATCGATGACAACGACCTGACCGGGCTGCACGTCGTCGAGGAAGTCGCCGACATTGCCCTTGACGACGCCGTTGGGCACATAGTGTACCGTAAAGGCGCGGCCGCAGATGTGCTTGTCGGGGACAACGGCATGGAGTCCGAGCAGACCGCAGGGAATGCCGATCTTATCCATGGCATCCGATACGCTCGCCACATCCAGCTTGCCGAGACGTTCGATGATTTTTTCCATTGTGTTATCCTCCTTCCTTTTTTGATCGGTTTATTTCAGCATTTTTTCGTAGCCGAATTTGTTGTCAACGCCGAGGACATCGCCGCTGGCGAGGATCTCGCGCACCATGGCTTCTTCCTTTTCGTAGAGCTCTTCGGCCTTTTCGAGGACTTCGTCCACACGGTTCCAGGGGACAATGACAACGCCGCTGCGGTCACCCATGACCACATCGCCGGGGTGGACCTGTACGCCGCCGAAGGAGATCATCTCGTTGGTGCTCTGCTCCATGATGCGGCCTCTTGCCGTCCAGACCACGGTGCCGCGGGCGTAAACGGGGAAGTCGATGTCGATGCAGTCATCCAGATCGCGCGTGGCGCCGTCGACGACAACGGCCTTCACGCCCTTCGCCTTGGCGCTGTTGGCGAGGATGCCGCCCCAGCAGGAGGTGTCGAGGCGTCCGCCGTTGTCAATGATGATGATGTCGCCCGGCTCCGCGAGGGAGATGGCCGTCATGCCCAGGTGGTGCTTGTTCTTCGTCTCTCCGGCTGCCGCCATTTTCACGGTGACGGCGCGGCCGACGATCTTGCCCCAGTTCTCGCGCATGGGACGGATGCCGTACGTTGCGCCCTTTACGCCCAGAGCGTCTTCGGCATCGGCCACATTCGTGGTGGAGAGTTTCTCGAAGCGTTCTCTGTACTTCTTGTCGAACTCGTTCATGTACTTTTCCTCCTGAATTTGTCAACTAACAGACACTATAGTTCGCAAATTATCATAAATGTCTGTTAAGCGTGGCTTTTGCCGGCCAGATCTTCGCCTGCCGATGCTTACGGCCGAACGTTCTGTGTAATTCGACCCGATTTGTTCGGCATGAGCCCTTGCTTTTTTGTGATTTTTATGTTATATCAATTTCATGCGGCTGTCCAATACGGATTATCCCATTGAAATCATTCCTTCGATGGAATGGCAAACAAATCACTCGGAGGTTTATTGTATGGTTTTACCTGACTTCGATTACTTTTTGCGCATCGTGGAGTACGGGAACATATCCAAGGCGGCGGAAAGCCTGTTCATATCGCAGCCGTCGCTCACGAAGCATCTGCAGCGTCTGGAGCAGGAGATCGGCGCGGAGCTTTTCGACCGCCGGCAGCAGCCGCTGCGGCTCACGGAAGCCGGCATGTGCTTCTACGATTTCGTGCGGAATATCACCGATCAGCAGAAAACGCTCGAAACGAAGATCCACGAGATCAAGTTCGAAGGGCGCGCGACCATCACCATAGGCATGGCGCTCTGGCGTTCCAGCGTGCTCCTGCCCGAGTTTCTCCCGGGATTCATGAAGCGGCACCCTCTTATTCAGGTCAAGCTGCTGGAGGGCTCTGCGGCCAAAACGGAAAACGCCATCATGAACGAGGAGATCGATTTTGCCGTCATAAACCTTCCGGTCAACTACGCGAATATTTATTATGAGCCGATCATCGAAGAATACATCTATCTGATCGGCAGCCGCCGGTCGCCTCTCGTGCAGCGCCTTACCGCCGGGCGCTTCGACGCACCGCCGCGTCATGCGGACATTCACGTTTTCGCCGCCGAGCCGTTTGTCCTCACGCAGCCCGGGCAGCACATCACGAGCTATGTGGACAGCATGCTCAGCCGCAACAACATTGAGCTCAACTGCGTTTTCCGCACGGCAAATGTCTCCACCGCCATCAACCTGGCGGCGGCAGATGTCGGCTTTACCTTCGTCCCGGAGATCGGCACGCACAGCAGCCACTTCCCCAAAGACGAGGTCGCGCTCTTCACCGTAGACTCCCCGCCGCTGACCTGCACCCTGGCCGCCGTCTACAAAAAGACCCGCTACCTCTCCGCCGCCGCACAGATCTTCATCCGCGAACTGAAAGATTTCTGCAGCCGCCTCGACCGGGATATCGATATCAACATCAAATAAAAAATGACCGCCGTCCTTCTATTCGGAAGGGCGGCGGTTTTGTATTCGGTGTTTGAATTATTTGGTTTTTTGGTCTTTCGGGGCGGCTTTGACGGCGGCTTCGTTCTTTTTCTGAAGAGCGATGCGGCGGAAGGCCTGCGGGGACATTTTGTGGGTGTTCTTGAAGGTGCGGGAGAAGTGGTCCACGCTGTCGTAGCCGACGAGGGTGGCGATCTCGTGCACGCGCAGGTTGGAGTTGGCGAGGTAATCGTCGGCGCGGGTCATCTTGATGCCGCGGACGATGTCCGAGAAGCTCTGCCCCAGGTTGGCCTGCAGCATGCGGGAGAGATACGTTTCGTTGTAGTTGAAGGCGCGCGCGAGCGTGCTCAGCTTCACGGTGCGGTAGTTCTGCTGGATGTACTGCAGAATGGTGCCGCAGTCGGCGCGGGTATTCTCGGTGCGCACGATGCGGAAGAGCGAGAGCGTTTCGCTGTTCATGCGGTAGGCGTAGGCGAGGAACAGCTTCAGCCAGCTCATGGCACACAGGTTGGCGAGCGCCTCTTCGGAGAAGCACTCGCGGACGGTCGAATAGAGCGTCGCAAGGAGCTTCCGGTCGGTCATGTCCGTCGTGATGCGCAGATAGTTCGTCTCGCCGCGGCCGTAGAGCGAATCGCGGAAGAACACGCTCATCATGTCGGTGCTCGTCATGAGGGAGCCGAACTGCGCATCAAACGTGGAGCGGCGCATATCGACCGCGAACACATAGCCGTCCGGAGCGATGGACAGGAGGTGCTCGCTCCGCGGCGGGATGATCACGATGTCGCCGCGCCCGAGCTCGACGGGCGTGCCCTCAAAGGTGACGGTGCACTTGCCGGAGAGCACGACCATGACCTCGAAGAACGAGTGGCGGCGCGGCTTCTCCTCAAGATACGGGAAAAGACGATAGGCCACGACATCGCGCCCGTCCGGGAAGACGGCATCCTCCTCGACGGCGGGATCTTCATCATCCGAAGCCGTATTGCACAGGTACGCCGAGGCGTTGATGGGCTGCGAATCGATAATGTCGCGGATCTCATCGGCGTTGCGCGAGAGTACCTCCGCAAGGCTCGTCTCATCCACGGAGGGAAGAAGCGGCCGGTTCTGTGCCATAAGCTCCAGCGCCTCGCTCATGGACGGCGTCTCGCCGGTGGCTTTATGGTAGGCTGCGAGGAATTTTTCCAATTCCTTTACCGTAGTCTGCAGGAAATTTTTCTCCATGTAAAAATAAACCCCCATTGTCGGCGGAAAGCCCGCCTCTTTTTAAAGCTGCTATTTTCCTATCCCGTACAGCATTATAAACGATTAAGGGGGTATAATTCAAGAGTTTTGTGAAAAAATTCGCAAAAAAATGATAAATTAAGGAAACTTTTGTAGCACACGCTTATTCGCAGGATTTCCTTCATAACCGACAAATCACCGCAAAACCGTACCGACAATTTCGCAGGAAAACCGCAAGAAAACCAAATTTTCCTCCCTACCCCGTGGTATAGCCACAGTGGTTCGCATGCCCCTTGCCTTCGTGCCGGATCCGTATCGTCCCATTCTCCGCCGGGTGCCGGGCCAATCGGATCCTCTGCGATTCATACTTTACAAACCGGCATTTTTCCTGTTATAATACAAACTGTAATCATATGAGAAAAAGGAGCTGTATGCCCCGA
>CAZKGZ010000142.1:0-4228 GCA_964552365.1 uncultured Oscillospiraceae bacterium
GATAATTTTTTGTTGAAATTAACCATCGAAGATGGTATAATCCACGGTACAAAGAGAGACGGCGGCATTTTGTCCGTCACTCTCGGAAAAAACATTTAGGAGGATACCAATGAAAAAGTTCCTTGCACTGCTTCTGACTCTCTGCATGGTGTTCGCACTGTGCGCCTGCGGCCAGACGGCAGAGACGACCACGACGGAAGAGACCGCCGCAACGGAGGAGACCGCTGCGCCGGAGGAGACCGCCGAAGAGCCCGCAGCCGAAGAGACGGCCGAGAAGGCTCCCGAAGACTACACCGGCAAACTCGTAGTCTATTCCCCCCACGATGCAGACCCCCTGAACGACGGCGTTGCCCAGTTCCAGGAGAAGTATCCCAACATTGAGGTCGAAGTCATTGCCGCCGGCACCGGCGAGCTCTGCCAGCGCCTCGTGGCCGAAGCCGAGAATCCCCAGGGCGACGTCCTGTGGGGAGGCGGTGCCGACACGCTCGCTGCCTACACCGATTACTTTGAGCCCTATGTCTGCGCCAACGACGAGTTCATCGCCGCCGAGTACAAGGACGCCGACGGCTACTGGATCGGCGAGTCCCCGCTGCCCATGGTCTTCATCTACAACAAGACCCTGATCAACGAGGAAGATGTCCCCACCACTTGGGAAGGCCTTTGCGATGAGTCCCTGAAGGGCAAGATCGCCTACTGCTCTCCCTCCAAGTCCGGCTCCGCTTACACCCAGCTGTGCACCATGCTCTTCAGCCAGCCCACCATCGAGGAAGGCTGGGCGCTCGTTGAGAAGTTCATCGCGAACCTCGACGGCAAGCTGCAGGATTCCTCCGGCAACTGCCACAAGCTCGTTGCCGCCGGTGAGTACGCTCTCGGTGTGACCATCGAGAAGTCCGCAGTCCTCTATGCCGACAACCCGGACATTGGCTTTGTGTACCCCGAAAGCAACTCCGCCGTTCCCGACGGTGTCGCGCTCATCAAGAACTGCCCGAACGAAGAGAACGCGAAGCTGTTCATCGACTTCGTCACCAGCGCCGAGTGCCAGACCAGACAGAACAGCGAATGGGCCCGCCGCCCGGTTCGCTCCGACATCACCCCCGAGGGCCTCTGCTCTCTCGACGAGTGCAATGTCACGGCCTATGACTTCTCCTACGCCGCCACCAACCGCGACGCCATCAAGGAGCAGTTCAACGACCTCGTTGCAGGCTGATATCTGCCTTATAAGTTTACTGCGGGAGGCACCTTCCAAAGGTGCCTCCTTGCGGTTTACCGCTGACATCTGCGGCAGAAGCGCTGCCGCAGATGTGAACCGTAAATCATTGTACATACTACACATATCGGAGGACATCGTATGAGCAACCATGTAATCATCAACAACGCCGTGAAGCGCTACGGGGACTTTGTCGCCCTCAACGGTGTGTCGCTGGACATCCGTGAGGGAGAATTTTTCACGCTTCTCGGCCCGTCCGGCTGCGGCAAAACCACGCTGCTGCGCATGATCGCAGGCTTCAACTCCATCGAAGGCGGCGACTTCTATTTCGGCGAAAAGCGCATCAACGATGTCCCCGCCCATAAGCGCGACATCGGCATGGTGTTCCAGAACTACGCCATCTTCCCGCACCTCACCGTGCGCGAGAATGTCGCCTACGGCCTGAAAGCCCGCAAGATCCCCGCGAAGGACATCAAACCCCGCGTGGATGAAGCTCTCGAGCTCGTGCAGATCTCGCACCTTGCCGACCGCAAACCGAGCGAGCTCTCCGGCGGCCAGCAGCAGCGCGTCGCGCTCGCCCGTGCCTTCGTCATCGAGCCGAGTGTTCTCCTCATGGACGAACCGCTCTCGAACCTCGACGCCAAGCTGCGCGTGCAGATGCGCTCCGTCATCAAAAAGCTCCAGCGCCGCCTCGGCATCACGACCATCTATGTCACGCACGATCAGGAGGAAGCCCTCGCCATCTCCGACCGCATTGCCGTCATGAAGGACGGCCACATCATGCAGATCGGCACGCCGAACGAGATCTACGCCAAGCCGCAGAATCCGTTCGTTGCGGGCTTCATCGGCGTGAGCAACTTCCTCGACTGCGAGGTTAACGCCCCCGCCGCAGGCAATGCCGAAGTGACCATCAAAAACGAGCTCTCCGTTTCCATTCCGGTGCGCTGCGCCTATACCGGCAAAGGCAAGATCTCCGCGCGCCCCGAGCAGCTCTTCTTCTCCGAAAACGGCATGCCCGGCACGGTGCTCTTCTCCACCTTCCTCGGCGACTTCATCGAGTATGAAGTGCAGCTCGACGACGGCCAGAGCCTCATCGTGAACGAGTACACCAAAGACACCTCCGATGTCCACGCCGACGGCGAGCGTGTGCACCTGAGCTTCGACCCGCTGCGCATCTCGCTCTACAACGAAAACGAGGAGGTGCTCAGCCTGTGAATCAGCGACTCGGGCAGAAGTGGAAACCGGACTTCTGGTTTTTTGCCAAGCTCTTCGTGATCCTCGCCATGTGCCTCTTTATCGTGTACCCCTTCTACACGATCATCACCAAGAGCGTCTTTTCCAACAAAGTAGAGGGCATCACGCTCTACAACTTCAAAAAGTTCTTTGAAAAGCCGTATTACTATAAGACGCTCCTGCGCTCCATGGTAGTGTGCTTCTCCACAGTGCTCACCACTACTCTTGTCGGCGTCCCGGTCGCGTATCTCATGACGCGCTACAACATCCCCGGCAAAAAGGTGCTGCACATCTTCATCATCATGAGCCTCATGAGCCCGCCGTTCATCGGCGCGTACTCGTGGATCATCCTCATGGGCCGCTCCGGCCTCCTTGCCAAAGCCTTCACGGCACTCGGCCTTACGGCACCGACCATCTACGGGCGCGGCGGCATCATCTTCGTGTTTACGCTGCACCTGTTCCCGTACATTTACCTCTACACCTCCGGCGCCATGAACAGCATCGACTCCTCCCTTGAGGAGGCGGCGGAAAACCTCGGCATGAGCAAGCTGCGCCGCATCTGGACGGTCACCCTTCCGGTCATTCTCCCGTCCATCCTCGCGGGCTGCATCATGGTCTTCATGACCTGCCTTGCCGACTTCGGCACCCCGATGCTCCTCGGCGAGGGCTACACCGTTCTGCCGGTGCTCGTCTACAACGAGTATATGTCCGAGAGCGCGACCGACCCCTATATGGCGTCGGCTCTGTCGGTCATCATCGTGGCCTGCTCGCTCCTGATGCTCGGCTTCCAGAAGCTCGTCGTGGATAAGCGCAACTACATGATGAGCTCCCTCCGCCCGCCCCAGGAGACCCAACTGCACGGCGGCAAGCGCTTCCTCGTATCCCTTCCGATCTACATCGTGGTCGCACTCGCTTTCCTGCCGCAGATCGTCGTCGTGTGCCAGTCGTTCGTAGAACGCAGCTTCTCCGGCATGGTCAAGGGCATCAACCTCTCGAACTATCAGACGATCATGTCCCGCCTCGGCCGCAATATCCGCAACACCTATGTGTTCTCGCTCATCGCCATCGTATTCATCGTCATCGTGGGCATCGTCGTCTCCTACATCCTTGTCCGCAAGAAGGGCAAGGTCGCCACGCTTATCGATACGCTCATCATGTTCCCGTACGTTATCCCCGGCTCGGTGCTCGGCATCGGCCTCATCGTGGCGTTCAACCGCAAGCCCATCGTTCTCGTCGGCACCTCGGCCATTATGATCATCTCGTATGTCATCCGCAAGCTGCCGTACACCGTGCGCTCGGGCAGCGCCTTCCTCTACCAGATGGACCCGTTCATCGAGGAGGCATCCATCAACCTCGGCGTGTCCCCGATGAAGACCTTCTTCACCGTTACGGCGCGCATGATGCTCCCCGGCATCATGTCCGGCGCGGTGCTCAGCTGGATCACCTGCATCAATGAGCTCTCGAGCTCCATCATGCTCTATTCCGGCAAGACCTCGACCATCGCCGTGGCCATCTATCAGGAAGTTACCCGCATGAGCGACGGCACGGCGTCCGCGCTCGCCACCATCCTGACGCTCACCACCATCCTCTCGCTCGTCATCGTCTTCCGCCTCACCAAAGGAAAGGTAAAAATCGTCTGATGATCAAAAATGTGATTTTCGATATGGGGCAGGTGCTCATCTACTTCGACCGCGACCGCTTCCTCGATGCCGTCGGCGCGGAAGGGGAGGAGCGCCGCATCCTCATGAACAATGTCTATCTCTCCCTCGAATGGGCGAAAATGGACCG
>CAZKGZ010000143.1:0-4206 GCA_964552365.1 uncultured Oscillospiraceae bacterium
GCGCGAAGCGGAGATTTTCGATAACATGCGTTCAGTCGAGTGTGCTCTGGCCGGTGTAGAGGTCGTAGTAGCGGCCTTTCAGGGCGAGGAGTTCTTCGTGGGTGCCTTTTTCGATGATGGTGCCGTGCTCGATGACGACGATGCAGTCGGCGTTGCGTACCGTGGAGAGGCGGTGCGCGATGACGAACACGGTGCGCCCCTGCATCAGGCTGTCGAGACCCTTTTCGATGTGCCGCTCCGTGCGGGTATCGATGGAGCTCGTGGCCTCGTCGAGGATCAGCACCGGCGGGTCGGCGACGGCGGCGCGGGCGATGGAGAGAAGCTGCCGCTGTCCCTGCGAGAGGTTCGCGCCGTCTCCGGTCACCATCGTGTTGTAGCCGTCCGGCAGACGGCGGATGAAGCTGTGCGCGTCGGCGCGCTTCGCGGCGGCGATGCACTCCTCGTCGGTGGCATCGAGACGGCCGTAGCGGATGTTCTCCATGACCGTGCCGGTGAAGAGGTGCGTATCCTGCAGCACCACGGCGGTCGCGCTGCGGAGACTGTCCTTTTGAATGCTGCGCACATCCAGCCCATCGTAGGTGATGCTGCCGGAGTTGATCTCATAGAACCGGTTGAAAAGGTTCGTGACGGTCGTCTTGCCCGCACCGGTCGAGCCGACAAAGGCAATTTTCTGCCCGGGCTTTGCGTAGAAGGTAATGTCGTTCAGCACGGGCTTCTCGGGAACATACGAAAAACTGACATGCTGCAGCCGTACATCGCCGCGCACGGGGATCAGCGCCGTCGTGCCGTCGGTCGTGACCTTCCACGCCCAGTGACCGGTACGCTCGTCCGTCTCGCAAATTTCGCCGTTTTCTTCCCGGACGCGCACGATAGTCGTCGTGCCTTCATCGACCTCGGGCTCGGTATCCATGATCTCGAAGATGCGTTCCGCACCGGCAAGCGCGGAGAGAATGGCATTGATCTGCTGCGACACCTGGTTGATGGGCTGCGTAACATTGCGGCAGTACTGGAGATATGCGGCGAGACCGCCGATATCGAAGCCGAGCACAATGGTGAGCAGACCGCCGACCATCGCCGTGGCGGCGTAGCCGACATTCGAGATGTTGCTCGCGATGGGCATAATGGAAGTGGCAAGATAGTTTGCCTCTCGGGCGGCCGTATAGTAATTGTTGTTGAGCTCTTCGAATTCCTTCTCGGCTTCCGCTTCGTGTGTGAACGCCTTGACGACCTTGAGCCCTTCGATCATTTCCTGAATGTTGCCGTTGAGCTCGCCGAGTGCCGCCTGCTGCTGCTGGAAGAGCTTGCGGCTCTTCTTGCCGCGCGAGAAGAATACGAACATGGTGGCGGTCAGCATCAGGACTGTGATGACAAAGAGCGGAGCGCTCGTGTAGATCATCATGACCACGATGCCGATAAAGGTCAGAATGCTCGAAAAGAGCGAAACGATGCTCTGCTCCATGCACTGCTGCACGCTGTCGGCGTCGTTGGAGAAGCGGCTCATGAGCTCGCCGTGCGTGTGACCGTCGAAATACTTGAGCGGGAGCGTCTGGAGCTTGTTGAAAAGGTCGGCGCGGAGGCGCGCCGTGCCGCGCTGTGCGAGCTGCGCCATAATGGCGGACTGCGCGTAAGAGCACGCGGCGCCGAAGAGAACGATGACGAGCATCAGAAGAAGCGTCTGCGCGAGACTCGCGAGCTTCTCCGCAATGGGAGCGCTGCTGACAAGCTCATTGAGCATCGGGCGGAGAAGATAGGTGCTTGCAACGCTCGCGGCGGACGATACGATGACGCACAGAAACACGAGCACGAGCAGCCACTTGCGCTTTGTGATGTAGCCGAGCAGGCGCGAGAGCGTCTTGCCGACATTTTTCGGCCGCTGATAGCCGCCGCGCATGCCGCGCCCGGAGGGATTCTTATGGCTTGCGGCGTATTTCGTTTTCGGTTCAGCCATTGGAAAGACCTCCTTCCTGCTGGGATGCGTAGATCTCCTGATAGATGGTGCTGTTCGCCAGCAGCTCTTCGTGCGTGCCCTCGGCGGCAATGTGGTCGTCCTCGAGAATGACGATCTTGTCGGCGTACCGCACGGAGCTGATGCGCTGGGCGATGATGATAACGGTGGTGTCCTTGAGATTCTCGCTGAAAGAGCGGCGGATCTCCGCTTCCGTGGCGGAGTCCACGGCACTCGTGGAGTCGTCCAAAATCAATATCGACGGATGCCGCAGCATGGCGCGCGCAATGCAAAGTCTCTGCTTCTGACCGCCCGACACGTTCACGCCGCCCTGCTCGAGCACGGTGTCGTAGCCGTCGGGGTGCGCCATAATGAACTCATGCGCCTGCGCATCCTTCGCCGCTTGGATCATTTCTTCTTCCGTGGCATCCTTGTCGCCCCAGAGAAGGTTTTCACGGATGGTGCCGGAGAAGAGAACGTTCTTCTGCAGCACCATGCCGATGCGCTCGCGAAGCTCGTGGATCGGGTACTTCCGCACATCGAGCCCGTCTACCTCAATGCTGCCTTCGCTCACATCGTAGAAGCGGGGGATGAGGTTGACCAGCGTGGACTTGCCGGTGCCGGTCGCACCGATGACGGCAACGAACTGTCCCGGCTCCACCGTGAGGTTGATGTCCTTGAGAACATCGTCGCCGGTGCCGGCCTTATAGCGGAACGAAACATGCTTGAACTCGACCTTGCCGGTTTTGGGCGGCAGCTCCGATGCGGGAACATCGCCGTCGCGGATGTCGGGCTGCGCCTCGAGCACCTCGTCGATGCGCTGCGCACAGGCGGAAGCGCGGGTGACCTGCAGAAGGCACATCGCGACCATCAGCACGCTCATGAGCACCTGCGCGATATACATATAAAAAGAATAGAGCTCGCCGGTGAGCATCGTGCCGTTCACGACCATATTGCCGCCAAACCAGAAAACGCCGAGCGTCGCGCCGTTGAGGAGAATGTTCATAAGAGGCATCATCACGATGATGCGCATCACGGCGTTGAGACCGGCATGGAGCAGCTCGCCGTTGGCCTCGGCAAACTTTTCCTCTTCATGATCGGCGCGGACATACGCCTTGACCACACGCACGGAAACGAGGTTCTCCTGCACGGCGGCGTTGAGCCCGTCGATTTTCTCCTGAAAGATCTTGAAGTAGCGGCGCGTTACCTTCATGAGCGCTCCGGCGGAGACCACAAGGATCGGGATCGCCACAACGAGCACCAGCGTGAGCTTCGCATTCAGAGCGAGACACACGACGAGTGCGGAGAGCAGCTGCACCGGCGCGCGCACGAGAATGCGCAGGCTCATCGCCACGGTCTGCTGCAGCGCACTCACATCGTTCGTGATGCGTGTGATGAGCGAGGCGGTGGAGAAGCGGTCGATGCCGGAGAACGAAAAGCGCTGCACCTGACGGAAGAGCGCGCTTCGAAGATTGCGGCCGAAGCCCTGGCTTGCGTAAGCGGCGTGCTTCGCCGCCAGCATGCCGCAGAGCATGGAGATGACCGAGAGCACCAGCATGAGAATACCGTTTTTCACGATGCATTCCATGCCGCCGGTGCCGTTGATGCCGTCGTCAATGATGTTTGCCATCAGAAGCGGGAGAAAAAGCTCGCAGATGGCTTCCAGAACGATGAGCAGCGGCGAGAGGATCGCGTCCTTTTTGAATTCGCGAAGATAAGGGAACAGCTTCTTAATCATGGGCATTCGCCTCCTTGGATCTCATGGTTCGCAGGAGATTGTCGCGCATTTTGTTCAGAGAGCGGTTGAGCTCATCCAGTTCTTCTTTCGTAAAGCCCTCCTGCATGGCTTTGTCCAGTTCCCGAAGCCGCCGCATGCCTTCCCGCATCACGCTCTCGCCTTCTTCCGTGAGCACAACGCGGTTGATGCGCAGATCCTTTTCATCGGGGATCTTCCGAATGTGGCCGCTTTTCTCCAGAATTTTCAGCGTTGCGGTAACGGTAGCGGGGGAGAGGTGCATGACCTTGGCAAGCTCCCGCTGCGACGGCGCCGAGCCGTCCTCCGTCATATGGAACACGATGAGCAGCATAACATACTGCGAAGCGTCCTGCAGCGGCAGATCCGACATCGCACAGTTTCCCGCACGGCGGCGCAGATGCTCCAGCGCCCGCAGCCCCCACGCCGGGTCGGAGCGGATCTTCTCTTCACAGCAATTCATTTTCCACCTCCTGCGGCAAAATCGTTCGCCCACGAATGTTCGCGG
>CAZKGZ010000144.1:0-2997 GCA_964552365.1 uncultured Oscillospiraceae bacterium
TCGGCGCTGATGGTGCCGGTCAGGACCCGGTTGTAGTTGCAGATGAAGGTGCCGGCGATGAGGATCATCATGGCTTCGGCTTCGCGGGGGCGTTCTTCGCCGTAGATGCGGGTGAGACACTGCTCCATCACGGCGCGCCATTCGGCGAACTCTTCCGCTACGAGGCGCGCGATCTCCTCGCTGTACTGCCCCATGACGTAGGTCTGCGTCGTGGCGCGCGGGCGCGTTTCTCCGGCGGGGGCGTTCGCCACGTACTCCATGAAGGCGTTCATGTAGGCGAGGTTGCTCTCGTAGCCGCCGCGCGGGTGCGAGGCGAACCACGCTTTGCACTTCTCGCTCATGTACTCGCGCGTGTAGCGCACGTACGCCACGGTGATGGCCTCGCGGCTTTCAAAATAATGCAGCAGCTTCGCGTGCGACATGCCCGCCTCGGCGGCGATGTCCCGCAGCGACACGCTCGGCATCGGTTTTTTCTCCATGCACCGCTCGAACGCGAGCAGAATGTCGCGCCGCACGGCGTCCTTATCAACGATCAGGGGCAAGGCTTTTTCCTCCGGAAATATTTTTTCTCATTATACCCGCAGATTTTCTTCCGGTCAAACGATTTTCCCGTTGACAGACCGGTGCGTATATGATATTTTTTATTTACCAACTGGTTAATAAAAAGTTCGGAGGGAAAATCGTATGAGTGAGAAAGAGAAAAACATCGTCCGCGCGCTGGACACGAAGCTGAACGCGCGGCGCATCAAACTGCTGACGACCTGCGCGATCGTCATGCTCATCTCCATCCTGATCCACGACGGCGACCACATCCGTCAGGCGTACAAGTGGACCTACAGCATTCCGCTCTCGCTGTGGGCGCTGAATCTCACGGTGTACGTGATGCCGACGGTGTCGCTGTTCCTCGCGCGCTCCAAGCGCTTCTCCGCGCTGATCGTCACGGGCATCTCCGGCATTTTCACCTCGGCGTCGTTCGTCATTCTCCACCTGTGCGGCTCGTCGACGGGCCTCTGGGGCGTGTGGAACTTCTCGTATTTTGAGCTGATCCGCGGCGTCACCTACAACGGCGTCTTCTATCAGGGCGTGGACACGCTCAGCTGGATCTTCCTTTTCCATGTGCCGGCGCTGTGCCTGCCCTGCTCGTTCCTCGCCTTCCGCGAGTACGCCCGCGCGAAGAAGGAACTCGCCGCGAGCCATGACTGAGATCGCGCTTCGCGTGGCGGGGCTCGACTGCGCCGCGTGCGCGCCGAGACTCGACCGCGCCGTGAAAAAGCTCGCGGGCGTTTCGACCGTGTCCACGGCCTACGCCGCCGGGGTGTGCCGCATCGAATACGACGAGGCGCTCACGACGCTCGATACCATCGAAAAATGCATACGCCGCGAAGGCTTCGCCGTTCCCACGGAGGAAGCGGAGCTTTCGTGCGCTTCCCTGACCGAAAAGACCGCCGCGGACGCCGAAGAAGCGCTTCGCGGCGTTTTCGGCGTTCGCTCCGTTTCGCGCGAGGGGAACATCTTCACGGTGCGGCTCTATCCGATCGACATAGAGAGCCGCACGCTGCTGAGAGCGCTGCGCTTTGTGGGCGTGAGCGCGGAGGTGACGGCGCGGCGCGGCGGCGAGGAGGAGCGCGAGATCTCCGAGCGGCTGCGGCTGCTGCGCGCGCTCACGCTCTCGGTCCTGCTGACGCTGCCGCTTGTGTGGGACATCCACCCTTACGCGCAGTTCGTGCTCGCCACGCTCCTCATCCTCTTCCCGGGCCGCATCTTCTACCGCAGCGCGTGGCACAGTCTTCGAAGCCGCGCGCCGGGCATGGATGCTCTCGTGGCGCTCTCGGTCACGATATTGTACCTCTACAGTTCCGTGACGGCGTTCACGGTGACGGTCGACATCCGCCTTTACTTCCTCTGCCAGGGCGTGCTGCAGAGCCTCATCCTGTTCGGGCGCTACCTCGAGCAGCTCTCCCGCAGCGAGGCCTCGCAGGCCATCCGCCGTCTGCTGCGTCTGCAGCCGAAGCGGGCGCGCGTGGAGCGCGGCGGCCGGGAAGAGGAAATTGATCTGGAAGACATCACGGAATACGATGTCGTGCTCGTGCGCCCGGGCGAGCGCATCCCCGTGGACGGCACGGTGCTCGAGGGCGCATGCACGGCGGACGAATCCATGCTCACCGGCGAGAGCGTCGGCGTGGAGAAGGCGCCGGGCGACACGGTGTACGGCGGCACGCTCTGCCGCAGCGGGAGCATCCGCATCTCCGCGTCCTCGCTCGGGCGCGACAGCGTGCTGCAGCAGATCATCCGCATCGTGCGCGAGGCGGAGTACGGCAAAGCCCCGGCGGCGCGGCTGGCC
This sequence comes from uncultured Oscillospiraceae bacterium, assembly GCA_964552365.1. Classification (GTDB taxonomy): domain Bacteria; phylum Bacillota; class Clostridia; order Oscillospirales; family Oscillospiraceae; genus Apopatocola. Next base: position 2,342 of record CAZKGZ010000144.1, read on the forward strand.
GACCGCGCGGCGCGTGTTTTCGTTCCCGTCGTGGCGGCACTGGCGCTGCTGACGGCGGGCCTCTGGTATTTTGTTTTTGCTCCCGGCGACGGCGACCGGGCGGTGTACTGCATGTGCAGCGTGCTCGTGATCGCCTGTCCCTGTGCGCTCGGCCTTGCGACGCCCACGGCGATCATGACCGGCACGGAGCGCGCCGCGGAGAGCGGCATCCTTTTCCGCAACGGCGCGGCGCTCGAAAATGCGCAGCGCGTGACGGCGGTGCTGTTCGACAAGACCGGCACGCTCACCTACGGCTCGCCCGATGTCACGGACACGCTCCCCTGCCCGGGGTGCGGCGAGGAGTGGCTCCTCTATGCCGCCGCAGCCGAGCAGCGCTCGGAGCACCCGACGGCCTCGGCCGTGGTGCGCGCGGCAAATACGGAGAGTGCAAACATGCTCCCGCCGACCGTCTCCCGCTTCGAGAGCATCGCGGGCGGCGGCGTGTGCGCCGGGGTGAACGGGCGCGAGGTGCTCTGCGGAAGCCGTGCGCTGCTCGAAGAGCGCGGCGTTGACCTTTCGCCGCTCGCTGCGATGCGCGATGTGCGCGCGGAGGCGAAGACCGAAGTGTGCGTCGCGATGGACGGCGTGCTGCAGGGCGTGCTCGGCGTGGCCGACCG
>CAZKGZ010000144.1:3097-4202 GCA_964552365.1 uncultured Oscillospiraceae bacterium
GTCGGCATCGCCATGGGCAGCGGCACGGACATCGCCATCGAGTCGGCGGACGTGATGCTCGTGGGCGGCCGCACGGAAAGCGTCCCCCTCGCCCTGCGCCTGTCGAAAAAAACGATGCGCATCATCCGGCAGAATCTCGCGTGGGCGCTTTTTTACAACATCCTCTGCCTGCCGCTCGCGGCGGCGGGTCTCGTGAATCCGGCGGTCGCGGCGGCGGCCATGTCGCTGAGCTCAAACGGCGTGCTGCTCAATTCTCTGCGCCTGCGCCGCGCGGAACGGGAGGACGCGCATGAGTGAGAGAGAATATTCCGTGCGCGTGGACAACATGATCTGCCCGCAGTGCGAGGACGAGATCGCGGCGAAGCTCCTCTTCACGCGCGGCGTTTCGGACGTGCGCGCGAGCTACCGGAAAAGCCGCGTGACGGTCCGCTTTGACGATGCGTATCTCTCGGAAAAGGCGATCGACGATGCGCTCTCCGGCATCGGCTACCCGCCGGGGGACGGAAAAGCCGCGCTGCGCAGCGATATTTTCTGTGCGCTCGGTGCGGCGGCGCTCTTTTTCGCCCTGCCGCTCCTCATGAACGGCGCGCCGATGCTCGCGGTGCCGGAGAGCGCGGAGCTGCTGCCGCTCTTCGTGCTCGGGCTCGTCTCGGGCGTACACTGCATCGGCATGTGCGGCGGCCCCGCGCTCGCGCAGACGGCGGGGAAAAGCCGCAAAGCCGCCGCCCTCGGCGCGGTCTCCTACAATCTCGGGCGCGTCGTCGGCTATACGCTCATGGGCGCACTCTTCGGGCTGCTCGGCACGGCTGTGCGCTATTCGGGCGCTTTTCGCAGCATGGTGCTCACGCTCTGCGGCCTCGCCGTGGTCATCGCCGCCGTGCGGATGTGGGGCATCGTCCCCGCGCTGCGCCGTCTCCCGACACTCCCGGAGCTGTTCGCGCCCCGCCGCGTCACGAAGCGGCGAACGGCACGGCAGCCGCTCGTCACCGGCCTTCTCACGGCACTCATGCCCTGCGGCACGATGAGCTCGGTATGGCTCCTCGCGGCAGGGAGCGGTTCCGCCCTGCGCGGCGCCGCCGCCATGCTCGCCTTCGCCCTCGGCACG
>CAZKGZ010000145.1:0-4201 GCA_964552365.1 uncultured Oscillospiraceae bacterium
AACACAAAAAGTTCACAATTGGATTTGAAAAGGGGGATTGACATTCTTTCTTTTCTGCGTATAATATGTAGCGTGCTACAGATTGGGAGGTGAGGATGGATGGAGCATGAGCATGAGAATGTCGGGTACTGGATGAAAGTCATTAATGACCGGCTGAAGGCGAAGGCGGATGCGGAGCTTAAGATCCACAATCTTACCTTTACGCAGAGCCGCGTGATGGCGTTTCTTTTCGATCACGGCGGGCAGACGACGCAGAAGGAGATCGAAGATTTCCTCGGCGTGGCGCACCCGACGGTCGTGGGCGTTGTGAGCCGCATGGAGAAAAGCGGTTTCGTCGCGACATGGCTTGACGCGAAGGACAAGCGCAACAAGGTCGTTTCCCTGACCGCTCTCGCCCGGGAAGTCGGGCAGGAGATCGGACGCACCATTAACGAGCGTGAAAAGAGCATGCTGCGCGGGCTTTCCGAAGAAGAGGTCTCCGAGCTCTACCGCATGCTGTCGGTCATATACGGCAATCTGGATTCGTCGTTCCCTCCACCGGACGGCTGATATTTTTTGTTACAATATGTAGCGTGCTACAGTTTTTATTTTGTGCAACTTGTATGAAAGGGGTGTATGTTTTTTATGATACACACACTAAGCAAGAGCCTTCGGCAGTATAAGAAGGTATCCTGGCTCACTGTCTTTCTTGCTATGATCGAGGCGGTATTTGAGATCATCATTCCGCTTTGCATGGCCGACCTCATCGACTACGGCGTGGAAGAGGGCAGCATGGCGGCCGTTTGGAAATACGGCGCCTACCTCATTCTGCTCGCGGCGCTGCAGCTGGCCACCGGATTTTTCTCCGCGTGGGCGGCCGCGAAGTCATCGGTCGGATTTGCGGAGAATCTGCGCGAGGACATGTACGACAATGTGCAGACCTTCGCTTTCTCCAACATCGATAAATTCTCCACGGCTTCCATCGTCACGCGTCTTACAACGGACGTCACGAACCTGCAGAACGCCTATCAGATGATTTTGCGCATGGCGACCCGCTCCCCCATGATGCTCATTTCCGCAATGGTCGTTTCCTTCCGCATCGACCGCGAGATCTCGCTTATCTTCCTCGTGATCCTGCCGATCCTTGCGGCGCTGCTTATTCTCATCGTGCGCAAGGTGAACCCCGTTTTCAACCGCGTGTTCCACACATACGATGACCTCAACAATGTGGTGCAGGAGAATGTGCGCGGCATCCGCGTGGTGAAATCCTTCCATCAGGAAGACCATGAGATCAAAAAGTTCACCTCGATTTCCGAGCGCATCTATCAGGACTTTGCCAAAGGCGAGCGTCTCATCGCTTTCAACGGCCCGATCATGCAGGTCTGCATTTATACATGCATGATCCTCATTTCCTGGCTCGGCGCGAAGGCCATCGTCGCAAGCGGCAATAACCCCGCGCTCGGCCTGACGACCGGCAACCTGACGGCGCTGATGACTTACGCCATGCAGATCCTCATGAGCCTTATGATGCTCTCCATGGTGTTCGCGATGATCACCATCGCCCGCTCCTCCGCGCAGCGTATTGCCGAGATCCTCAACGAGACCGCCGACATTCAGAACGGCAGCGACACGATCACCGAGGTGAAAAACGGCGAGGTCGTGTTCGACCATGTTGATTTCGTTTACGCTTCCAAGGCGGACGAAAAGGTCCTGAGCGATATCAATCTCACGATCCGTTCCGGCGAGACCGTCGGCATCATCGGCGGCACCGGTTCTTCGAAGTCCTCGCTCGTGCAGCTTATTCCCCGCCTTTACGATGTGACCGGCGGCAGCGTGCGCGTGGGCGGCGAGGATGTGCGGCGCTACGATATCGAAGCGCTGCGCGGTGCCGTTGCCATGGTGCTGCAGAAGAACGAGCTGTTCTCCGGCACCATCAAGGAAAACCTCCGCTGGGGCAATGAGAACGCGACCGACGAAGAAATTCAGGAGGCCTGCCGTCTCGCCTGCGCGGACGAGTTCATTACCGCCATGCCGGACGGCTACGACACCTACATTGAGCAGGGCGGCACGAACGTGTCCGGCGGGCAGAAGCAGCGGCTTTGCATTGCGCGCGCTCTGCTGAAGAACCCGAAGGTGCTCATTCTCGATGACTCCACCTCCGCCGTCGACACGCACACCGATGCGCAGATCCAGCAGGCCTTTGCTTCGTATCTCCCGGAGACGACGAAGATCATCATTGCGCAGCGCATCAGTTCCGTGCAGAACGCCGACAAGATCATCGTTATGGACAACGGCAAAATTTCTGCCGTCGGTACGCACGATGAGCTGCTCAAGATCAGTGATATTTACCGCGAAGTTTATGAATCTCAGCAGAAAGGAGAGGAACAGGAATGAGATCTCCCGAAATGAAAAAATCCGCAATGCCGGACGGGAAAGTTTCCGGCAAGGGCGGTCCCGCCATGCCCGGCGGGAAGGAAATTCCCCGCTTCGACCCGAAGACGCTCAAGCGGCTGTTCTCCTACATGAAGGAATACCGCGGCACGCTCATCCTTGTGCTGGTGTGCATTATTTTAAGCTCGCTCGCCGGTGCCGTGTCCTCGATGTTCCTGCAGACACTCATCGACGACTACATCACTCCCCTGCTCGCTTCGGATGATCCGGTATTTACGGGTCTTGTCCGCGCGCTGTGCACGGTGGGCGGCGTGTACCTCATCGGCATCCTCGCAACGCTCATTTATAACCGCGCTCTCGTGACGATGGCGCAGGGCACGCTCAAGCGCATCCGTGACGATATGTTCACGAAAATGCAGTCTCTCCCCATCCGTTTCTTTGACTCGCATACTCACGGCGAGATCATGAGCCTTTACACGAACGATACCGATACGCTGCGGCAGATGATCGCGCAGTCCATGGGACAGCTGCTCTCCTCGGTGTTCACGCTCGTTGCCGTGTTCATCTGCATGATCTCCATCAGCATCTGGCTCACGATCGTTGTGTGCGTGGTGATGTTCTTCCTCATGAAGCTCATGGCGAAGCCCATCGGAAAAATCGGCGGCTATGCTGTCGCCATGCAGACCTCGCTCGCCGACCTCAACGGCTATGTGGAGGAAATGGTCAACGGGCAGAAAGTCATCAAGGTATTCTGCCACGAACAGCAGAGCAAGGATGAGCTGCGCCGCCGCGGCCGCATCTGGCAGGAAAACGCCACGCGCGCGGCCGGCATGGCGAACAGCATCATGCCCATGATGAACACCATCGGCTATCTGCAGTATGTGATCGTTGCGGTGCTCGGCGGCTACATGGCCATTGCCGGCACGCCGAATCTCTCGCTCACCGGCATGGGCACGCTCACGCTCGGCAGCATTGCCTCGTTCCTCACGCTCTCGCGCAACTTCACGAACCCCATTTCGCAGATGTCCAACCAGTTCAACTCCATTCTCGTCGCGCTTGCCGGTGCTTCGCGCATCTTCGCCTTTATGGACGAGCAGCCCGAGACGGACGAAGGCTATGTCACGCTCGTGAACGCCCGCGAGGAAAACGGCGTTCTCACCGAGACCGAGGAGCGCACGGGACTGTGGGCGTGGAAGCACCCGCACGCAGCCGACGGCAGCGTGACCTACACGAAGCTCGAAGGGCGCATCGTGTTCGACTCTGTGGACTTCGCGTATGTGCCGGAGAAGCCGGTGCTGCATGACATCACGCTCTACGCAGAACCCGGACAGAAGATCGCATTTGTCGGCGCGACCGGCGCGGGCAAGACGACCATCACGAACCTCATTAACCGCTTCTACGACATTGCCGACGGCAAGATCCGCTACGACGGCATCAACATCAATAAAATCAAAAAGGCAGACCTGCGCCGCTCACTCGGCATCGTGCTGCAGGATGTGAACCTCTTTACCGGCACCGTTATGGAGAACATCCGCTACGGCAACCCGGGCGCGACCGATGAGCAGTGCATCGCGGCCGCCAAGCTCGCCAATGCCGACGGCTTTATCCGCATGCTGCCGCAGGGCTACAACACCGTCCTCAAGGGCGACGGCAGCGGTCTCTCGCAGGGGCAGCGGCAGCTCCTCTCCATCGCCCGCGCCGCCGTGTCCGACCCGCCGGTCATGATCCTCGACGAGGCGACCTCCTCCATCGACACGCGCACCGAGGCACTTGTGCAGAGCGGCATGGATAAGCTCATGGAAGGCCGCACGGTGTTCGTCATCGCGCACCG
>CAZKGZ010000146.1:0-4161 GCA_964552365.1 uncultured Oscillospiraceae bacterium
GCGGAGCGGAGTGTCGACCGGCCCGCGAAGCGGGACGACGAGGCGCGGAGCGGAGCGTAAACCCCTCAAACGAGAGCCCAGCGAAGCGGGTCTCGTTTGAAGAGATCATTTGATCTCAGGAAGCGATGCAGCCGCTGCGCTCTGGCCGACGCGGCGGAATTTTTCGTCGGGGAGGGCGAGGTGGATGGCCTTGTTGATCTCCGGATACTCTTCCTCGAGCACGCGCGCGCACTCGGCGAGGAGAAGCTCGCCGCCCTTGCCGGACATCACGCGTCCGAGCAGGAGCACATGGCGGAAGTGATACATGTCGTAGTAGAGCGCGAGGGAGTGGGCGAGGTACACGCCGATGCTGCGGTAGATCGCCGCGGCGCGCTCGTCGCCCTCGGCCATCAGGCCCTGCACGACCTTGAGCTTTTCGGCGGGGGAGAGGGACTCATCGAGCTCGATGCCCGCTGCCGGGGCGAGCTTGATGACGCCGTCCTGCGAGAAATACTTCACGCCGCAGCCGATGTCGAGCGACCACTCGTCGCGCATGGCGTCCGGGTTCGCGTCCACGGGGATGAACGCCAGCTCGTTGAGCCAGCCGGTGATGTAGCCCTTCTCGTCCACATAGCCGCCGGCCTCGCTCGTGCCCATGGCGATGCCGAGAATGTTCGTGTCGTTGAGGCTCATCGCGCCCGCGAGTGCGGTGACATCGCCGTCGTTGAACACATTGAACGGAACATTGCCGAAGGTGTCGGTGATGGCGCGGATGTAGATGTCCTTGACCTTCGCGTCGAACTGCTCCTTCGGGACCTTGAGGAAGAGGGAGGCGTTCATCGTGCGGTTATTGATGTACACGCCTGCGGAGGAAACGCCCACGGCGTCCACGCGCGGCATATGCTCCGCCGCCGACTTGAGCGCGGACACGATGCCGTTGTAGTGGTAGTCGGGGTCGGAATTCGTCTTCGGGAACCACACGACTTCCTCGGAATACACGGTCTCGCCGTCGATGACCGCGGAGACTTTGCGGTCGCTGCCGCCTGCGTCAAAACCGATGCGGCAGCCGTCCAGATGACCGCCCGCCGGCTTCGGATCGTCCTTCGCCTCGGGCAGGGTGTCGGTGTATACGACCTCGAAGGGACGCTCGTAGATGTTGGAGAAGTAATCGAAATCAAAGGCCTGATTGCCGTTCGCGGAGAAGCACTCGGAGATGTACTCATAAATGCCGCGGTCGCCGCAGATGTACACGCGCCAGCCGCCCTTCATCCACAGAATGGACTTGACGAGACGGCGGATGTAGTAGCGGTCGGCTTCGAGCATATCCCCGGTGCCGTGGATGAACGTGCGGACCGATGCCATTTCACCGTTCTGCCGCTCCACGGCCACGCCGATGGGCTGCTTCGCGTCGGAGAGGAAAGCATGGTTGAATTTATAAAGCGGGAAAAACTGCGGGTCAAGCTCCGGCAGGTTGCGGACTTCCGCTTCGATACCGAGTTGCTTCATGGCATATACCCCCTGAAATTACAATTTTGTCGAACTCCCGACGAATAGATTATACACGAGGTTGTTGGTCTCTTCAAGTCTAAAATATTTCTTATCCGCCGAAAATGCGAAAGATATTTTAGTTATTTTGCTTATTTCGACCCGACGCTCGCACGCAGGTTGCTCACCTTGCAGGGAATGCCGTTTTTGGCGGCGACGCGCTCGAGCTCTTCGGTGAGACGCGGCGCGGCGGCGTTGATGATCTCGGCGGCGGCGCGGTCGCGCACGCTGTTCGGCGCATGCAGTACGAGATTGGACGCCATGCCGCCCGACACCACGCCCGCGATCGGGCTGCCCTTCTGCTGCAGCCGGTCGGCCACCTTCGGCAGGATCTCCTTCACGAGCACCTCGTAATCGATATCCGAAAGCTCCATTTCCAGTTTGATCATAGTTTTATCCTCCTCGGAATTCAGATTGCACCTTTACTATATCACAAATTCGCTCCTGCGCCAAGTTACGGAATTGGAAAGTCTGTCTCTTGACACCGCAAAGACTTTTTTGCTATGCTTTCCATGATAAGAAAGAAGGGATCCCTATGGCATACCGGCTCATGGCAGCCGATTACGATCTGACGCTCACGCACTCCGACCACAAGGTATCGCAGCACACCCGCGAGGTGATCGCGGAGGTGTTTGCGGCGGGACGCATGGTGACGCTCGCCTCCGGACGGCTCGGCGGGAGCGCAGCCGTTGTGAACGGGATGTTCCCGGGTGATGTGCCGCTCATCGTCGGAAACGGCGCGGCGCTGCAGAGCTCCGCGACCGGGGAGATACTGTGGGAACAGCTCATCGGAGAGCGGGACGCGCTCGCGCTGCTGCGCTGGTGCCGCCGCCGCGGTCTCACGACGATCGTCTACTCCCGCGCCGGGCTCTACGCCGACCGGCTCAATATGGCGTCCGACCTCTACAACAAAAATTCGTCCGTCACGGTGGAAAAGCTCCCCTCACCGGAGTTCGCCGCCGCGAGCGGCCTCTATAAAGCTCTGCTGCTCGGCAGCCCCCTCTCCGTGCGCCGCGCGTGCAAGGCGCTCGCGGAAGACCCGCCGTGCGAGGTCGATTTCTTCACCTCCGGCCCCTCCCAGCTCGAGATCGTCGCAAAAGGCGTGAACAAGGGCGCGGCTCTCGTGCGCGCCGCCGCCATGCTCGGCATCCCCATCGAGGAGACCATCGCCATCGGAGACGGCGAGAACGACATCTCCATGCTCCGCGCCGCCGGCCTCGGCATCGCGATGGAAAACGCCCCCGACAATGTAAAAGCCGCCGCCGACGTCATCGCCCCGCCCTGCGACCGCGACGGCGCCGCCCAAGCCATGGAAAAATATCTGCTCGGGAAAGAGTAAGTAATATGAGAAATGCCGCATCGGATCGAACCGGTGCGGCAATTTTCATGGCTTCTTTCGCATCGCGCGGCGGGTGCGGCGGATGTGGCGCTCGTAGTCGCCGCCGTCGAGGAGCTCGGCGAGAACGAGCTGCTCAAAGAGCGGCACGGTGCAGGAATAAAAGCCGATGCGCTCTGCGTACAGCGCCGCGAGCTCCTCGGAGAGCACCATGTAACCCATGCGCAGCGACGGCGCGACCGTCTGCGAAAAGGTGTTGAGATAGATGACATTGCCGCGCTCGGCGAGCGAGAATACCGTGTCCTCCGGCTTCGATGCCGCCGTGAATTCCGAGGAGAAGTCGTCCTCCACGATGTACCGCCCCGGCTCGGCCGCCCAGCGGATGTACTCGCGCCGCTTCGCCGCCGAGGCCGTGATGTTGCTCGGGTAGCTGCGGTAGGGCGTGATGTGCAGCACGCTCGCGCGCGTCCGGCGCAGGGCATCGCTCCGTATGCCGTCCGCGTCGAGCGGCAGCAGCTCGAGCGAAGCGCCGTGCGCGCGGTAGACCTGCGCGATCTTCTCATAGGAGGGATCCTCCGCCGCAAAAATGCGCGTCGCGCCGAGAAGCTGCACGATGAGACCGTAGAGATATTCCGCGCCGGAGCCGATGAAGATGCGATCGGCCGGCACGCGGATGCCGCGGCTGCGGTCGAGATAGCGCGAAATGGCGAGGCGCAGCGCATCGCACCCGGGGTTCGGGCTCTTTTCGAGCAGCTGCTCGCCGTACTCCGTGATGACGCGCCGCATCACCCGCGCGAGCACGGAAAAGGGAAAGTCCGCCCGCTCGCCCGCCGGGAGCGGTGCACTTTTGCGCGGAGGGCTCGGCACGAAGCCGTCCGCGTCGTGGTAGAGCACATAGTGCCCGCTGCGCTCGCGCGCCTCGAGATAGCCCTCGTCCGTCAGCAGCGCGAGCGCGTGCTCCGCCGTGATGACGCTCACGCCCGCCTCCTCGGCAAGCTGCCGCTTCGAGGGCAGCCGCGCCCCGTACGGATACACGCCCCGCACGATCTCCTCGCGCAGTCTCTCATAAAGGCGCAGATACGCCGCGCGCGTTCTCGTCTCCTCCGCCATCCGGTCATGTCCTTTCCGCAATGATCGAAAGTTTCATATGGTCAGATCATACCACACGAGAGCCCGAAGCGCAACTTGTATTCGGCGCTGCGGCATGATAAAATAGGATGTGAAAAAGATGCCCATGTGAGGTGCGATGCCATGTTTTTTCTCTTTCGCGGCAGGAAAATAACGAAGCTGGCCGAGGCGGC
>CAZKGZ010000147.1:0-4143 GCA_964552365.1 uncultured Oscillospiraceae bacterium
AAAAAGGAGAATGGAGCATGGATAAGCAGACCAAGTCCAACATGCCTCTCGATGAGAGCAAGCTGTCCTTTGAGATCCCCCGCACCGACGAGCCGCGAGAGAAGATCCTCAAGCTCGGCGCCATGATCACCGACCGCATGGGCGCGAAGATCACCGGCAACGACCCCGAGTACTGGGGCTTCGCCGGCGTCGTCACCGACGAGATGGCGGATGTCGCCCTCAAGATGAAGGTGCGTCAGCCCAAAACCACCGCGCAGATCGCCAAGCTCACCGGCAAGACCGAGGAAGAGCTCGAGAAGCTGCTCACCGAGATGGCGTACATCGGCATCGTGGAGTACAGCTGGGAGAACCTCGACGGCAAGAACCCCAACAACGAAAAGCGCTGGAGCGTGCCGCAGTACATCCCCGGCAGCGCGGAGTTCCTCAACATGCGCACCTCGCAGCTCGAGGAGCACCCGGAGCTCGCCGCCTTCTTTGAGCGCATGACCTTCCTGCCGCTCGAGAAGACCACCCCGATGGTCCCGCCCGGAGGCGCCGGCATCGGCATGCACGTCATCCCCGTGGAGAAGGCCATCGAAGCGGAGAGCAAGTCCGTTTCCATCGAGCACATCTCCTACTGGCTGAAAAAGTACGACGGCGTTTACGCCGCATCCCCCTGCTCCTGCCGTATGTCCCGCGCCGTGCTCGGCGAAGGCTGCGGCGATGACCCCGAGAACTGGTGCATCGGCGTGGGCGACATGGCGCGCTACCTCGTCGAGACCGGCCGCGGCCATTACATCACCTACGATGAGGTCATGGAAACGCTGCGCAAGGCCGAGGAGAACGGCTTCGTCCACGAGATCACGAACATCGACGGCGAAGACAAGATCATCGGCATCTGCAACTGCAACGTGAACGTGTGCAACGCCCTGCGCACGAGCCAGCTCTTCAACACGCCGAACCTCTCCCGCAGCGCCTATGTCGCGCGCGTTGACAGCGAGAACTGCGTCGCCTGCGGCCGCTGCGTGGAGACCTGCCCCGCCGGTGCCGTGAAGCTCGGCCAGAAGCTGTGCACCAAGGACGGCCCCATCCGGTACCCGCGCCACGAGCTGCCCGACGAAACGAAGTGGGGCCCCGAAAAGTGGGACATCAACTACCGCGACAATAACCGCATCAACTGCTACGATACCGGCACATCGCCGTGCAAAACGGCATGCCCCGCCCACATCGCCGTGCAGGGCTATCTGAAGCTCGCCGCGCAGGGCAAGTACCGCGAGGCACTGCAGCTCATCAAGCGCGAGAACCCGTTCCCCGCCGTCTGCGGCCGCATCTGCAACCGCCGCTGCGAGGACGCGTGCACCCGCGGCACCATCGATCAGGCCGTCGCCATCGACGAGGTCAAGCGCTTCATCGCGCAGCAGGATCTCGACGCCGCCACGCGCTTCATCCCCGAAAAGGTCATCCCCCGCACCGAGGGCGAATTCTCCGAGAAGATCGCCATCATCGGCGCCGGCCCCGCCGGCCTCTCCTGCGCCTACTTCCTCGCGGAAAAGGGCTACCGCCCGACCGTGTTCGACAAGGCCTCCCGTCCCGGCGGCATGCTCATGAACGCCATCCCGAACTTCCGTCTCGAGAAGGAAGTTGTGGAAGCCGAGATCGACATTCTGCGCGAGATGGGCGTGGAGTTCCGCTGCGGCGTGGATGTCGGCAAGGATGTCACCATCCCCGAGCTGCGCGCACAGGGCTACAAGGGCTTCTATGTCGCGGTCGGCCTGCAGGACGGCGGCAAGCTCCGCGTCCCGGGCGATGACGCCGAGGGCGTGATGTCCGGCGTGGAATTCACGAAGAAAGTCAACCTCGACCCGACGACGAAGCTCTCCGGCAAGGTCGTCGTCATCGGCGGCGGCAACATCGGCTCCGATGTGGCGCGCACCGCCGTTCGCTGCGGCGCCGAGAGCGTCACGCTCTACTGCCTCGAGGCGTACGATGAGATGCCCATGGGCGTCGAAGACCGCACCGAGTGCGAGCGCGACGGCATCACCGTCCGCGCCGGCTGGGGACAGACCGCCATCGAGACCGAGAACGGCCATGCCAAAGCCATCTCCTTCCGCAAGTGCCTCTCCGTCCGCAACGCCGAGGGCCGCTTCGCTCCTACGTTCGACGATGCCGAGACCGAGACCGCCGAGGCGGACACCGTCCTCTACTGCATCGGCCAGCACCCCGACTGGGGCACGCTGCTCGAGGGCACGAAGGTCGAATTCAACCCCAACGGCACCGTGAAGGCCGACCCGCTGACCTACCAGACCGCCGAACCCGACATCTTCGTCGGCGGCGATGTCTACACCGGCCAGAAATTCGCCATCGACGCGATCGCCGCCGGCAAGGAAGGCGCCATCTCCCTGCACCGCTTCGTGCAGCCCAACACGAGCCTGACCATCGGCCGCAACCGCCGTCAGTTCATCGAGCTCGACAAGAAGAACGTTCTCATCGACATCAATAACTTCGACAACACCCCGCGCCAGCGTCCCGGCTACAACGAGGAGCTTCGCCGCACCATGAAGGACGGCCGCCTCGCCTTCACCGAGGAGCAGGTCAAAGCGGAGACCGCCCGCTGCCTCGGCTGCGGCGCTTCCGTCGTCGACCCGAACAAGTGCCTCGGCTGCGGCGTGTGCACGACCCGCTGCGGCTTCGATGCCATCCATCTCCACCGCGAGCGCCCCGAGTGCAGCACCATGGTGCGCAGCGAGGACAAGATGAAAGCCATCCTGCCGTACATGATCAAGCGCGCCGTGAAGATCAAGCTCAAAGGCAAGAAAGGCTGAGCATGCACGAGCTGGGGATCGTATTCCATCTCATAAAAACCGTCGAGCGCGTGGCGGAGGAGAATGCCCTGCAGCAGGTCTCCTCCGTGACGCTCGAGCTCGGCGAGGTATCCGGTGCCATTCCGCACGAGCTCGTGTCCTGCTGGGACTGGGCGGTCGCGCAGAAGGAGCTGCCCATGAAGGGCGCAAAGCTCGTCATCGAGACCATCCCCGCCGTAACGCTGTGCGAGAGCTGCGGCGAGACCTACGCCACCGTGCCGAACGGACGCACCTGTCCGCTGTGCGGCAGCGAGGACACCGTGCTCGCGCGCGGCAATGAAATCACTCTCAAGGAAATCGAGGCGTGCTGACTATGGACAATGTCCGCGTGATTGAAATCAAGCAGAGCGTGTTTGCGGATAACGACCGCGAGGCCGACCGCGTCCGCGCCCGTCTCAAGGGGGAGAAGACGTTCCTCCTCAACCTCATGTCCTCGCCCGGCAGCGGCAAGACGACAACGCTATTGCGCACGCTCGAAACGCTCCGGGACGAGATGCGCATCGGCGTCATGGAAGCCGACATCGATTCCGATGTGGACGCGCGCACGATCGCCTCGGCGGGCGTGAAGAGCATCCAGCTCCACACGGGCGGCATGTGCCACCTCGATGCGTGCATGACCGAGCAGGGCCTCAACGAGATCGGCACGCCGGACCTCGACATGGTCGTGCTGGAGAATGTCGGCAACCTTGTCTGCCCCGCGGAGTTCGATACGGGCGCGGTGAAGAACGCCATGATCCTCTCCGTCCCGGAGGGCCACGACAAGCCGCTCAAGTATCCGCTCATCTTCACGGTGTGCGACGCGCTCATCATCAACAAGATCGATGTGCTGCCGTACTTCGACTTCGACATGGACAAGGTGCGCGAATACGCCCTCCGCCGCAACCCGAAGCTCGAGATCTTCCCCATCAGCGCCAAGACCGGCGAAGGCGTCGACGCCTGGTGTGACTGGCTCCGCCGCCAGGTCACCGGCTGGAACGCCTGAACAACTGAATGCAAAAGCGCTGTCTCAAGTGATGCATATCACAGGAGACAGCGCTTTTTCTTTCAAAAAGCCTTTATTCCGTTGTTTCGTAGTCGCGAATGATGTCTTCAAAGTAAGTGTCGCGGACGATCTCTTCCACGGGCTCCTCGGTCTGCGTGTGGAGCGACTCGAAGAGGCGGCTGTGCGCGGCAACGAGCTCGTCGCCGCGGCCGGTGGTGATCATGGTGGTGACCGTGTGGTAGCGGACGGCATGCGTGAGCGTGCGTACCACGCGGCTGATCTTGTCGGCGAGCGGGTTGTCGCCCATCTGCGACACCATGT
>CAZKGZ010000148.1:0-4122 GCA_964552365.1 uncultured Oscillospiraceae bacterium
TTCTGCTCCTACTGCATCGTTCCCTATGTGCGCGGGCGCGAGCGCTCCCGCCGCAGCGCGGACATCGTGCGCGAAGCGGAGGAGCTCGTGGCGGCCGGGTGCAAGGACATCACGCTGCTCGGGCAGAATGTGAACTCCTACGGCCGCGGGCTTGACGAGAACGTGGACTTTGCCGATCTTCTCCGCATGGTCAACGCCATTCCGGGCGATTTCCGCATCCGCTTCATGACGAGCCACCCGAAGGACGCCACGGAGAAGCTCTTCGCGGCGATGGCGGAGTGCGAAAAGTGCGCGCCGCACATCCATCTGCCGGTGCAGTCGGGCAGTGACCGCATCCTGCGCGCCATGAACCGCGTGTACACCTCCGAAAAATACCTGCAGCAGGTCGAGCTGGCGCGCAAATACATCCCCGATCTCGTGCTCACGACCGATGTGATCGTCGGCTTCCCGGGCGAGACGGAGGAGGACTTCCTCGATACGCTCCGTCTGACGGAGACCGTGCGCTTCGATTCGATGTTCACCTTCATCTACTCCCGCCGTCCCGGCACGCCTGCCGCGAAGCTCGAGGACGACACGCCGCGCGAGGTCATTCAGAACCGCTTTGACCGTCTCGTGGAGAGCGCCGGACGCATCAGCGCCGAGCTCCACCGCGCGCAGGAGGGCAAGACCTTCCGCGTGCTCATCGACGGCACGGCGAAAAACGGCGACTATAACCTCTCGGCGCGCACCGCGGGCGGACGGCTCGTGCATCTGCGCGGCGGTGAGGAGCGCATCGGCACCTGGGCCGACGCGCACATCACCTCGAGCAACACCTTCGCTCTCTTCGGAGAGATCATCGACTGAAAAGGGGAGAAATCATCTTGCCTGCAGAAACCACTCCCATGAAAATGCAGTATAACGCCATCAAAGCGGCGCACCCCGACTGCCTGCTGTTCTACCGTCTCGGCGACTTCTACGAGATGTTTGACGACGATGCCGTCGTCGGCGCGCGGGAGCTGGATCTCGCTCTCACCACGCGCGACCGCGGCCGTCCCGAGGACGAGCGCACGCCGATGTGCGGCGTGCCGTACCACAGTGCCGAGCAGTACATCTCGCGCCTCATCGCCAAGGGCTACAAGGTCGCCGTGTGCGAGCAGATGGAAGACCCGAAGCTCTGCAAGGGGCTCGTCTCGCGCGACATCGTGCGCATCATCTCCCCCGGCACGGTCATGGAAAGCTCCATGCTGCGCGAGGGCGAATCGAACTACCTTGCGGCCATTCTCCTGCGCGGCGGCGAGGGCGCGTGCGCGTTCGCGGATGTGTCCACCGGCGAGGTGTGCGCGGCATCCTTTGAAACGGACGCCGCTTCGCACATCCAGAACGAGCTCTCCCGCTTCCGTCCGCGCGAGTGCGTGCTCTCCCCCGAGGCCGCGCGCTGCCGCGAGCTGCGCGAGACGCTCGAGAAGCGTCTCTCCTGCCGCGCCGAGGAAACGCCGGAGCGGTTTGAGGAGGAGGCGTGCCGCAAACAGATCGCCGCGCAGTACGGCGACGAGGCCCCGGAGCTTGACGACGCGGCGACCTGCGCGCTCGGCGCGCTGCTCTCGTATCTTGCCGATGCACAGCGCGGCGATATGTCGCAGCTGCGCGTGCCGGACATTTTCACGCGCGGGCGCTATATGGAGCTCGACGCCGCGGCGCGGCGCAATCTGGAGCTCACGGAAAATCTCCGCACCGGCGAGAAGCGCGGCAGCCTTCTCTGGGTGCTCGACAAAACAAAAACGCCGATGGGCGGGCGCATGCTCCGCAGCTGGGTGGAGCGCCCGCTCCTCTCCCCCGTCGCCATCCGCCGCCGTCTCTCGGCTGTGGATGAGCTCTTCCGCGACAATGTCGGCCGCGCCGAGCTCATCGAGGAGCTGCGCGGCGTCGGCGACATTCAGCGGCTCACCTCCCGCGCGGTGTACGGCGCGGCGAACGGCCGCGATATGCTCGCGCTCGGCAATTATCTCGCCGCCATGCCGAAGCTCTTCTCCCGTCTCGGCAAATACAAGAGCGGCATGCTCCGCTCCATCGCGTCCACCGACCCGCTCGAGGCGCTCTGCGCCCTGCTGCGGCGCGCCATATGCGATGAGCCGCCGTTCTCCGTGCGCGAGGGCGGCATCCTCCGCGCCGGGTACAACGAGGAGGTCGACCGTCTGCGCGACATCCGCGACAACGGCGCGCGCCGCGTGGCCGAGCTCGAGGCGCGCGAAAAGGAGCGCACCGGCATCAAGAAGCTCAAGGTCGGCTACAACAAGGTCTTCGGCTACTACATCGATGTCCCGAACAGCGCGGGCGCGGTGGAGCTGCCGCAGGAATACATCCGCAAGCAGACGCTCGTGAACGGCGAGCGGTATTTCACGCCCGAGCTCAAAACGCTCGAGGACGACATCTCCTCCGCCCGCGAGCGCATCGAAACGCTCGAATACGATCTTTTCCGCGACATTCTCCGTCAGACCGGAGAACAGGTCGACGCGCTGCAGACGCTCGCCGCCGCCGTGGCGGAGCTTGACGCGCTCTGCTCGCTCGCCGAGGTCGCGGTGCGGAATAACTACGTCTGCCCCGAGATCGAACTCTCGCACACGCTCTCCATCACCGAAGGGCGTCACCCCGTTGTGGAGCAGATGCAGCGCGACGCGCTCTTCGTCCCGAACGACACGCACCTCAACGACAGCGACGACCGCGTCGCCATCGTGACGGGCCCGAACATGGCGGGCAAGAGCACCTACATGCGCCAGACGGCCATCATCGTGCTCATGGCGCAGATCGGCTCGTTCGTCCCGGCGCGCAGCGCCACGGTGGGCATATGCGACCGCGTGTTCACGCGCATCGGCGCGAGCGACGACCTCGCGGGCGGTGCGTCCACGTTCATGGTGGAAATGAGCGAGGTCGCCTCCATACTGAAAAACGCCACCGCCGACTCGCTGCTCATCCTCGATGAGATCGGGCGCGGCACCTCGACCTACGACGGCATGGCCATCGCCCGCGCGGTGCTCGAATACTGCGCCGACCCGAAGAAGCTCGGCGCGAAAACGATGTTCGCCACGCACTACCACGAGCTCTCCGTGCTCGAGGGCACGATCCCCGGCGTGCGCAACTACAACATCAGCGCCAAGCGGCAGAACGGCAAGCTGCTGTTCCTGCGCAAGATCCTCCCGGGCGCTGCCGACGAGAGCTACGGCATCGAGGTTGCGAAGCTCGCCGGTGTTCCGGAGAGCGTCATCCGCGCCGCCAATGCGCATCTGCGCGAGCTGACGGAGCAGGGCGCCGCCCCCGCAGCCGCCGCCGCAAAGACCGAAAGCGACCAGGTGAGCTTCGCCGATGTCGGCGCGAGCACAGCCGCCGACCGTCTGCGGCGCATCGACCCGAACACGCTCACGCCCCTCGAAGCGCTCAAGCTCATCTACGAGCTCAAAAACGATATCGGATGAAAGGAGTCACCATGAAAGTCTGGCAGAAAGTTCTCCTCGTTATCGGTGCGCTGTTCGTAGCCGCCGGTATCTTCACCGGCATGAAGTTCGGCTGGGACTACTCCCCGACCGGCACATATACCGTTCCGGATCTGGACAGCCATATCACCGACGGCGGCAGCGCCTTTACGCTCATCGTCGAAACGGACAGCGTGAATGTGCAGCTCTACCCCACGGACGATACGTTCTTCGTCTCCGTCTCCGGCGCGCTCACCGAGGAGCGCATGTCCGTGACGCGCCTCGGCGACACCGTGCGCATCAAGGAGCAGCCGCTCGATACCGTCCGCCGCCTCTTCGCATCGAAGGACGCGGAGGTGATCGTGTGGCTCCCGACGGACTGGGTCGGCACGGCGACGCTCACGAGCGACACCGGCAAGATCGCGGTCTACAATGTGAGCTCGCCCGAGAGCACGGTGAGCATCACGACCTCGGCCGGAACGGATCATGTGACCGATGCGGTCGATGTGAGCCTCTCGAGCTTTCAAGCCCTCACGGTCAGCGCCCCGAACGGCTGCATCTCCCTCAACGGGATCTCCGCCTCGTCCGTCACCGCCGACGCCCCCTCCGGCTACATCTGGGCCTACGACCTCACCGCCGACACCCTCTCCCTGACCGACTCCACCGGCGAAGTGACCCC
>CAZKGZ010000149.1:0-4096 GCA_964552365.1 uncultured Oscillospiraceae bacterium
CTTTCAGGTTGGCTACGGCGGACTGGACGCGGGGGAGATCCTCGCGGTAGGTCACGCCGTACCAGGTCTCCTCGCAGGGGAGGACGCGCACGCGGGCGAGGCCGGCGTGCATTTCCTTGTCCGCCACGGTCGGGAGGAAGTACTCCGCCTTGAGCGGGTTCTTCGGGAGGTCGTCGCGCAGGAATTCCTCGAAGCGCGCATCGAACGCGCCCATCATGCGCGCGCGGAAGCCCCAGAAGTTCATCGACACGAGCGTGTCGCCCGGGACGTCGGTGTAGTTCACGCCGTCCTCGGTGAAGGCGGCGTGGTCGCCGCGCTTTTCGATGTGCGTGCGCTCGGTGATGGAGGTGAGGAAGTGGTTCTCCGTCTCGCAGATGCCGCGCGCCACGTAGCCGTTCTCGGTCACGGTGTTGCGCATGCGGTAGGCGACCATGGCGTTCTCGCTCTCCGCCATCGGCTCGGCGAGGAAGTCAAAGAGCGCCTTGTACGCGCCGGGGCCGTAGAAATCGTCGGCGTTGATGACGGCGAACGGCCCGTCGATCACGTTCCGGCATGTGCGCACGGCGTGGGCGGTGCCCCACGGCTTCACGCGCCCCTCGGGGATGGAGAAACCGGCGGGGATATCGTCGAGCGACTGGAACACATAGTGCACGTCCATGCGGTTTTCCACATGCGGGCCCACGATGGCGCGGAAGTCCGTCTCCATTTCCTTTTTGATGACGAAGACGACCTTGCGGAAGCCCGCCTTCCATGCGTCGTAGAGCGAGAAGTCCATGATGATCTCGCCGTTGTCGCCCACGGGCGTGATCTGCTTGGGCCCGCCGAAGCGGCTGCCCATGCCCGCCGCCATGATAATGAGTGCCGGATTTTCCATACTTGCTGCCTATCCTCCAATATTTTGCATGCGTTCAAAAACCCGCCGGGGGAAACCGGCGGGTCGGGCTTGATTTATAACCGAAATTACAGGAGCAGGGACTTCTCGGTCTCGCGGTCGAAGAGGTGGATGCTCTCCTCGTGCAGGGCGAGGGAAACTTCCTGACCGAAGGACGGGATCGCGCTCAGCTCGAGCGTCGGGACGATGACGACGGCATCGTGGCCGGCGGCGGAGAGGTGCAGATGCACACTCGAGCCCATCATTTCGGACACGTCCACGCGGGCGGGGATGCCGCCTTCGGCGAGGGCGATGTGCTCGGGGCGGATGCCGAGAGTCACGGGGCCGGCGGGAACTTCGTTCTTGCGCAGCTTCGCCTGCTTCTCCTCGGGGAGGTTGATCTCCTTGCCGCAGACCTCGACGGTGTACTTGTCGCCGTCTTTCTTGAGGTTGGCGTCGAAGAAGTTCATCTGCGGCGTGCCGATGAAGCCCGCGACGAACAGGTTCGCCGGACGGTCGAACACGTCCTGCGGGGTGCCGATCTGCTGGATGAAGCCGTCGCGCATGATGACGATGCGGTCGCCGAGCGTCATGGCTTCGGTCTGGTCGTGCGTAACGTAAACGAACGTGGTGTCGATCTTGTCACGCAGCTTGATGATCTCGGCGCGCATCTGGTTGCGCAGCTTGGCGTCGAGGTTGGAGAGCGGTTCGTCCATCAGGAACACCTTCGGGTTGCGCACGATGGCGCGGCCGATGGCGACACGCTGACGCTGGCCGCCGGACAGAGCCTTGGGCTTGCGGTCGAGAAGGGCGGTGATGTCGAGGATCTCGGCAGCCTCGCGGACCTTCTTGTCGATCTCGTCCTTGGGCATCTTCTTGAGTTTGAGCGAGAACGCCATGTTCTCGTAAACGGTCATGTGCGGGTAGAGCGCGTAGTTCTGGAACACCATGGCGATATCGCGGTCCTTGGGGGCGATGTCGTTCATGCGCTTTCCGTCGATGAACAGGTCACCGGAGGTGATCTCTTCGAGGCCGGCGATCATGCGAAGGGTGGTGGACTTGCCGCAGCCGGACGGGCCGACAAGAACGATGAACTCGCGGTCGGCGATGTCGAGCGAGAACTGCTGTACCGCTACGACGCCCTCTTCGGTGATCTGCAGGTTGTGTTTTTTCTTTTCGGGTGCGTCTTTCTTTTTCTTTCCGCCCTGATGCGGATAAACCTTCTTGATGTCTACCAGACGTACTTCTGCCATGTGTTCCGATCCTGACCCGAGAGCCTCCGCTTGCTCGAGCCTTGCTTCCGCCAAAAATAATGTACGGAAGCTTTACGGCAGGTCTCCACACTGCCGCACCGCGGATCGCGCGGGATGTATACGGCTCCTTTCTTCAGACCGCAGCCGCTCGGAAGTACAAACAGCCGATAAGACGATAAAGATTTTTCCTATCGGTTATCGGTACAAGGTGGAGAGCGGAAACAGTCCGGATGTTAAAAATAATTTACCATATTTCCCCGCAATATGCAACAACAATTTCGGCATATTCACAAATTTTTTAGGCAACCCAAGCCTAAATCAAAGTAAAAAGCGGCCGGAGAGCCGCACATTGACGCAAAACGCCCCCTCCGCGGGGGGAAAGCCCGGCGGAGAGGGCGCGGATGTTCTTCTTTTCCGTCAGTACACGATGACGATCGTGCCTACGGTGAGGTGGTCGTAGATGGTGGCCATGGCTTCGAGGGGGGTGTTGATGCAGCCGTGGGAGCCGTCGGTGAGGTAGATGTCGCCGCCGTACTCGTCGCGCCAGGAGGAGTCGTGCAGACCGATCTGGCCGTCGAACGGCACCCAGTAGTCCACATGGTCATACCAGGTCGGGCCGACGAGGTAGGTGTCCGTCGTCATCGACGCCACGCGGAAGCAGCCGAGGCGCGTGTTGTCGCCGGCGGAAATGTTGCCGGTGACGACCGGCGTTTCCACGAGCAGCTTGCCGTCCTCATAGAACCAGAGATACTGGTTGTCGAGGCTGATCTCCACGAAGGTGTCGGCGACGCTGTAGTACCAGTACTCTTCCTTCCAGTACCATGTCATGTCGTAGCTGAGCTCGACGGTTTGATCCTCGCCGCTTGCAAGCGCGGCGGTGATGTCCTCGGCGAGGGCGTCGTGGTCGAGGATCCAGCCGTTGTCGCCCACACGGTAGTAGACATACGGGCGCGTCTTCTCGGTGTTGTGGAACTTGGCGTACACGCCGTCGAGGGCGTATTGATCGGCGAGCGTGTCGGAGAGCTCGCGCACTTTTTCAAGCACCGGCGTGCAGATGACATCATCGCCGTCGAGCTCCACGCTGCTGATCTGCCAGATCTCCTCGGGCGAGAGCGTGTAGTCGTTGTCCTGGAAGGCGATGGTCACGCTCGTGCCGAGGTAGGCATCGAGCACGGCGCACTGCGCGAGGAGCTCCGGGCTCTCCGTCGTGATGCCCTGCCGGACCTTGCCGTTTTCGACCGTGATGACCGGGCTTTCGGTGCGCAGATCGCGGAGAGTCGGAAGCGCGGCGGATACGGCCTCGGTGCAGCGCATGAGATTGACGAGGTTGCCCTCCGAGCCGGGGTCGACCGTGTAGCCGTCCTCGCCGAGGACGATGTGCGCGCTCACCGGCAGCTCACGCGGCGTGTCGGCGTAGAGCGCATCGGAAACAGCCGTGCTCACTTCGGACTCTTCGGGCACGGCGTAGACCGCGGCATCGAGCACCTGCTCGCCGGGATCCATCCAGCCGAACAGCCCCGCTTCGGCGTGCTGCTTATCGAAAAATTCCTGCACGGCGGCGGTGAAGCCCTCCGTGTCCGCGAACGACGCGAGCGGGAGCGAGCCGATGGCGTCGCCCTCGGCGTCCGTGAGCTGCGCACTGCGGCTCTTCGCCACGTTGAGCAGGTAATCCGCCGCATCCTCGGCGGACACGCCGCCGCAGCTGTAGCCGTCGATGACCGTGCCGGGCAGGAACGTGAGGTGATAGTAGACCGTCACGCCGCCGAAGGCGATCACCGCGAGCAGCACCACGGAAAGCGCGAGGATAAGCCCGGCCTTCGCCTTGCGGTTCGCTTTCTTCTTCGAAGGCTTCTCCGCAGCCGCTTCGGCCTTCGGAGCCTCCTCCGCAGCTTCTTCGGCCTTCGGAGCCTCCGGCTCTTTCGGAGTTTCCTCCGTCACTTCGGTTTTATCTTTCTCTTCCATCGGACAGGTA
>CAZKGZ010000150.1:0-3975 GCA_964552365.1 uncultured Oscillospiraceae bacterium
TCAAAGGACTTGCACAGATTACTTACGCTTATCACTTGCAGCGAGCCTCCTTTCCACTTTTCCGAGAGCCTTTGCGAGCAGCACAACGACCAGAAGGTATGTAGCTGCCACAATGAGCAGCGGGTTCACCGCGTCATAGGTATTGTTGCGCACAAGGTTGCCTGCGCGGGTGAGGTCGACAACAGCCACATAGCCCGCGACGGCTGTTTCCTTGAGCAGA
The DNA here is from genome assembly GCA_964552365.1 of uncultured Oscillospiraceae bacterium. Classification (GTDB taxonomy): domain Bacteria; phylum Bacillota; class Clostridia; order Oscillospirales; family Oscillospiraceae; genus Apopatocola. Next base: position 221 of record CAZKGZ010000150.1, read on the forward strand.
GCAATGAGCTCGTTGCCGATGGCCGGCAGAATATAGCGCATGGCCTGCGGGAAAACGATGCGGCGCGTCGCCTGCAGACGGGACATACCGAGAGAACGGCCGGCCTCCATCTGTCCCTTATCCACGGCATTGATGCCGCTGCGGATGAGCTCCGCCATATAAGCGCCGGAGTTGATGCCGAATGTCAGAATGCCGACGGCGATCCCTTCGGCTTTCGTCATGATAATAAAGTAGAAAATGAGCAGCAGCACAACGACCGGGATGCCGCGAATGGCCGTGACATAGATATTGCACAGCCATGCAAGCGGCTTGAGCGCCTTTGTGTCTTCGGCACAGTATTTGATAACGGCGATCAGCGTACCGATCACCACGCCGATGAGCAGTGCTCCGAGCGTGATGACGATGGTGTTGCCGAAGCCCTGCACCATCAGTTTCCAGTATCCGGTTTCAATAAATGTTTCGTACAGCTTATTCAGCCAGCTGGCGGGAAAAGTCATCCGAATGTCTCCTTTATACAGCCCAAAGCAGGGTCAGATGTCAGCCTCTGACCCTGCAATGTTGATTTTATGGGATCAAGCTTCCGCGGGGGAAGTGTAGGGAGCTTCGTACTTCTCGAAGATGGAAGCTACCGTGCCGTCCTCAACGAGACCGTTGAGAATGGTGTTGATCTCTTCAACGAGATCCTCGCTGCCGAATGCAAACGCGAAAGCGTAAGGCTCGGTCGTCATGGCCTCGTCAAGAATGACGAGCTGGTCGCCGCCTTCGGCGTTGTAGATCTTCACCATGTCGGCAGCCGTCAGGTCATCGATGACCCAGGCGTCGACCTTGCCGCTCGTGAGAGCAAGCTGCGCATCGCTGTTGGCGGAGTAGGAGTTGACTTCATAGCCGGCTTCCATGCAGAAGGTCTCGGCGGTCGTGCCGGTCTGGACGGAGACTTTTTTGCCCTCAAGGTCGGCCTTGCAGGTGATGGCGCTGCCCTCGGTCACAACAATGGCCTGTGCCGCGAGGCAGTAGGGATCGGTGAACAGAACGTTCTTCTTGCGCTGGTCAGTAACGGAGATGCCGGACGCGCCAAGATCGAACTTGCCTGCCTGCACACCGGGGAGGACAGAGTCAAAGTCCATCTGCTGGATGTCGAGCTCTACGCCGAGCTGCTCGCAGATGAGCTGGAGAATGTCGATCTCAATGCCGACGACCTCACCGTTCTCGAGAGACTCAAACGGAGGGAAGTCGGGGCTCGTGGCGACGGTCAGCTTGCCGGCTTCCTTTACCTTGGCGAGAGCGGAACTTTCGGAAGCTTCGGCGGTCTCGGCCGTTTCAGCGGACTGAGTGGTTTCAGCGGTGCTGCCGCAGGCGGTGAACAGAGTGCAGAGCATAAGCACTGCCATCAGAAGAGCGGTGATCTTTTTCATTTTCTTATATTCCTTTCAATTTTTCCTTAACATAAATGATTTGTTCTTCTACTTTGGCCGGACCGCCTTCGCTCGTGCGCCGCTTTACGCAGTTCGTCATGTCGATGGCATCGTATACATCCGACGCAAAAAGTTCGCTGTAGGTCTTGTAAGTCTCAAGCGGTATATCCTCGAGCACCGTGCCGTTTTTGACGCAGTCCCCGACGATGCCGCCGGAAATTTTGTAAGCGCTTCGGAACGGCAGCCCCTTGCGTACAAGGTAATCCGCGAGATCCGTGGCGTTGATGAAGCCTTTCTGTGCCGCTTTTCGCATGGCATCGGTCTTGGCCTTCATGGTTTGGATCATGCCGGTCATGACCGGCAGACACATCATTACGGTATCGCAGGCATCAAAGATGCTCTCCTTATCCTCCTGCATATCCTTGTTGTAGGCCATCGGAAGACCCTTGAGCATCGTGAGTGTTCCGAGAAGATCGCCGTACACGCGCCCTGTCTTGCCGCGAATGAGCTCTGCCATATCGGAGTTTTTCTTCTGCGGCATGATGGAGGAGCCGGTCGTGTAGGCATTCGAGAGCTCCACAAAGCCGAATTCCCAGCTCGTCCAGAGGATGAGCTCTTCGGAAAGCCGCGAGAGATGCATCATCAAGATCGCGAGATCGCTGAGCATCTCCGCACAGAAGTCGCGGTCGGACACGCCGTCGAGGGAGTTCATGCAGATGCCGTCGAAGCCGAGAGCCTCTGCTTCCATTCGCCGGTCGGTGGGATAGGTCGTTCCGGCGAGAGCGCAGCAGCCGATGGGGCTCTGATTCATTCGTCGTCGGCACCCCTCCAGCCGGTCTGCGTCGCGCAGCAGCATCATGGCGTACGCCATAAGATGATGCCCGAAGGTAATGGGCTGTGCCCGCTGCAGATGCGTGTAGCCCGGCATTATGGCGTCCTTATATTCCTCGGCACGTTCGGTCAGCGCCTCAATGAGCTTTTTGATCTCGGCGGTGATCTCTTCGCACTGCCCGCGCAGATGCATTCGCAGATCAAGCGCGACCTGATCGTTGCGGCTTCGCGCCGTGTGCAGCTTTTTGCCCACATCGCCGAGCCGCTCCGTGAGGACCTGCTCCACAAACATGTGAATGTCCTCGCAGGACATATCGAACTTGAGAGCGCCGGAATCGAGATCCTCGAGGATCTTCTGCAGACCGTCGATCAGCGTGTCCGCATCGGCCTTCTCGATGATGCCGCAAGCACCGAGCATGGCGGCGTGAGCCATACTGCCGGTTATATCCTGCCGGTACATTCGGCAGTCAAAGGAAATGGATGAATTGAAGTCATCCGCGAGCTTGTCGGTACTTCCGTCCGTTCGCCCTGCCCACATTTTCGCCATAGCGGTGTTTTCCTTCTTTTTAAATTTCGCGGGCAAAGTACGAATGGCGCTTTGCCCGCTTCTGATTTCTTAAAGTTTGCCCTGCTCGCGGAGCGCGTCCACCTTGGTGGGCAGACCCCAGAGGTTGATGAATCCGGCCGCCTGTGCCTGATCGTAATCGCTCTCGCCGAAGGTGACGAGCGACTCGCTGTAGAGGGAGTAGGGGCTGGTCGTGCCGGCGGGGATGATGTTGCCCTTGTAGAGCTTGAGCTTCACGGAACCGGTCACATACTTGTTGGACTCGTCGGCGAATGCGATGAGTGCATTCGTGAGCGGCGTGTACCACTTGCCGTTGTAGATCTGGTCGGCCATCACGACGGCGAGCTTCTGCTTCTCGTGCAGCGTGTCTTTGTCGACGGTCAGCATCTCGAGATGCTCATGTGCGAAGTAGAGGATCGTGCCGCCCGGGGTCTCGTAAACGCCGCGGTCTTTCATGCCGACAAGACGGTTTTCCACGATGTCGATGATGCCGATGCCGTTCGCACCGCCGATGGCGTTGAGCTTTTCGATGATCTTGCTCGCCTTCATCTTCTCGCCGTCGAGAGCAACGGGCACGCCCGCTTCAAAGTCAATGGTGACATAGGTCGGAGCGTCGGGAGCCTGCATGGGGGAGACGCCCATTTCAAGGAAGCCGGGCTTGTCGTAATCGGGCTCGTTCGCGGGATCCTCAAGATCGAGGCCCTCGTGGCTGAGGTGCCACAGGTTCTTATCCTTGGAGTAGTTGGTCTCGCGGCTGATCTTCAGCGGCACCTTGTGTGCTTCGGCGTAATCGATCTCTTCCTCGCGGGACTTGATGTTCCACTCACGCCAGGGAGCGATGACCATCATGTTCGGAGCAAAGCGCTTGATGGCAAGCTCGAAACGCACCTGGTCGTTGCCCTTGCCGGTCGCGCCGTGCACGATGGCGTCCGCACCCTCGGCGAGCG
>CAZKGZ010000151.1:0-3961 GCA_964552365.1 uncultured Oscillospiraceae bacterium
GTCAGGGCGGTCTGTGCCACGGCGGGCGCTTCCGGCACGGGCGTCTCGGCGGGTGCGGCGGTTTCGGCCGGCGCCGATTCAACCGCGGTCTCGGCCGGCGCGGCTTCAACGGCCGTTTCGGCGACGGTCTCGGTCACGGCGCTCGCGGGGGCGGTCGTTTCGGTGCGGACATGGAATTCGGCCGCGGCGAGCGCGCTCGTCTCACCGTTCAGGTTGATCGGGATGAGCGAGCACACGGTGCTGCCCTCGGTCGAGGGGGTGTAGGTGAAGGTGATGGTGTAGGGGTTGAACTCGTCGCCCGTGAGGTGCTCGCTGCTGCCGAGCCAGTCGAAGCTGTCGACGGCAAAGCAGTCGTTCGTGAGCTCGGAGCGGAGGATGAGCCCGACGGAGGAGGCATCCGCACCGGCCGCGACGGAGAGCGCTTCGTCATACTGCACGCGGAACTCGTAGGTGTGTCCCTCCTGCAGCGCCTCGCCGTCCACTATGCGGTGCGCTGTGCCGGCCTCGTAGCACTCGCGCTTGTAGACGAGCGGGCCGGTCTGATAGGTCGTGTCGCCGCCGAGGAAATCGCTCACGGCGAGAAGCGCGCGGGAGAACGGGTTTTCCGAGGCAAGCGCGCCGAAATTATCGGTCACGCCGAGCAGGAATGCGGAGCCCTGCCCGCCGATGAGCGTGGAATCGGAGAGCGTCACAAAGCCGGCGCCGTCCGCATACGCGGAGAGGTTTTCCCATGCGCCGACGGTCGAAGTGCCGTTTTCGGCGTGGGCGAGCGTCATCGTGAGACCCTCATAGGAGAGAGCGCGGGCGCTCTTTCCGTTGTAGCTCACGCGGTAGTAGGGGTTGTCGTCCTTTACGGCATACCAGGTGCCCTGATCCTGCCAGACATAGTGCAGCACCATTTCGACGCCGCCGGACGCGGCGTTGGTGTAGCCGGCGCGGTAGACGGAGATGGCGGTCGTCTGTCCCTGCGGCAGGGCGACGGCGTAGCTGCGCGTCGGGAGGATCTCGACATCATAGGTCGCAATGAGGTTCTCGTCCGTGTAGGGGTCGGCGCCCATCTGCGCGGAGATGTCCTTGCCGAAGTAGTTGCAGTTGAGGCCCTCACCGGTGTAGTTGAGACCGACGGTGAGCGCGCACAGCTCCGCGAGGTTCTTGGCGGCATTCGTGACGCCGCTCTCGTCCGTTTCGGACGCATTTTCGCCGAAGGAATCCTTGCCGGAGGCGTACGCGGCGAGCACATCGCGGAACGTGAGACGCTCGACAACGAGCCCGTCGTCCGCATCGGCGGCGAGCGCCGAAGACGGCAAAAGCGCCGCGATCATCAAGAGCGCGACGGCGGCGGAGAGTATACGGACCCATGCATTTCGGCGGACGGACTTCATATCATTTTCCTCGTGGTTGCTGTAATTTACATAATTTGATTATAAATTAACATAATCGCAAAATTAAATCGTTAAAAATGAGCTACAAAATCCGTGTCAAAATGATACTTTTCCCGTAAAATTCGCGTAAAAAGCGAAAAATAACGGCGAGACGCCGAAAATTCTCCCGCTTTTCGGATTACAAAACGGTGCAGAGAGTGACAAATGGTTTCAATCTCCGCACCGTTCCGATGAAATTATATAAATTTAATTATGTAACCTTTATTACCCGTTAAGCGCATCCAGATAGCCGCAGGCGGCGAGGGCGGCGTTCGCGCCGTCCGCCACGGCGGTGGTGAGCTGACGCACGCTCTTGAAGCGGCAGTCGCCGGCCGTGAAAAGCCCCGGCGTCGGGGTATCGCACGTCTCGGGCGCATCGGCGTAGCCCTTGGCCGTGAGCGGCACGAGGGAGGAAAAAGCCCCGAGCTCCGGCTCGCGTCCGATGGACACGAAGAGGCAGTCGACCGCGAGGAGCGTCTCCGCGCCGGTCCCGGCATGGCGCAGCTGCAGCGCGCGCAGCGCGCCGTCGTCCCATGTCTCAAAGCCGACGACGGTCATGGGCGTGATGAGCTTCACATTCTCGCGGGCGAAGAGCTGCGACTGCTTCGCGGCGTCGCCCCGGAGCGTATCGCGGCGGTGGATGACATACACCGTGCGGCAGATGTCCGAGAGGAGCAGCGCCTCCTGCAGCGCACTGTCGCCGCCGCCGACCACGGCGACCGTGCCGTTTTTATAGAACCCGCCGTCGCACACGGCGCAGTAGGAGAGGCCCCGGCCGAGAAGCTCGTCCTCCCCGGGGAGGGCGAGACGGCGGTGCCTGGCGCCGGTCGCGAGAATGACGGCGCGGCCGCGGTATTCGCCGCCGTCCTCGGTGCGCACGAGGAATATGCCGTCCCCGCCGCGCTCGACCGAGACGACCTCGCCCACATCGGTCTCCGCGTCCAGCTCAAGCACCTGCGAGAGCATGTGCTCGGCAAGCTCCGCGCCCGGGATCGAGGCGATGCCGGGGTAATTTTCCACACGCGGCGCATACGCGATCTGTCCGCCGAAGCCCTCGCGCTCGAGCAGCAGCACGCTCCGTCCGCCGCGGCGCGCATAGACCGCCGCCGTGAGCCCCGCAGGTCCTCCGCCGATAATGATAATGTCGTACATACGTTTCTCCTTATTGCGGAAAAAGGGCGCATCGGCGCCCTTTTCCATTCTTATTCTGTGTGCGTTTTATTCCGCATCCGCGGCGGCCAGGAACTTTTTGATCTCGGCAACGCCGTAGTATTTCTCGAAGTGCTCGCCGTCGGAGATGACGAGCGTCGGGGCACCCTTGATGCCGTATTCGCGGCAGAGGTCGAGATGCTCCTCGGCGGTCAGGTTCTCATAGGGGAAGCCGGCCTTGTCGAGCATCTTTTCCGCCACGCGGCAGTTCGGGCAGGTGGTGCGGGTGAAGAGCTGTGCGGTGCGCACGGCAGTCGCGACGACGGCGGTCTCCTCGGTCTGCGTGCCGTCGGCAGTGACGCTCTCATGGCGGTGGATGCCGCCGGTGAAGTGGCTGTGACCGATGTTGTAGGTCTTGCGGTCCTTGAACTCCTGCACCTTGCCGTCGTTCCAGTTCTGCACCGGGCGGTAGTAGCCGGTGATGCGGCTCCAGACCTCGGTGGCCTTGCCGCACTTGGGGCAGGTGAAGTGCTCGCCGGTGATGTAGCCGTGCTCGTGGCAGACGGAGTAGGTCGGGCTCATCGTGTAATACGGCAGCTTGTAGTTCTCGGCGATCTTGCGCACGAGATCCGCGGCGGCGCGCCAGTCGGGCAGCTTCTCGCCGAGGAAGGCGTGGAACACGGTGCCGGAGGTGTAGAGCGTCTGCAGGTCGTCCTGAATGTCGAGTGCGGAGAAGATGTCCTCCGTGTAGCCGACGGGCAGGTGCGAGCTGTTCGTGTAGTACGGCGTGCCGTTCATGTTCGCGGTGATGATGTCGGGGTAGCGCTTGCGGTCGTGCTTCGCGAGACGGTACGACGTGGACTCGGCCGGAGTCGCCTCGAGGTTGTAGAGGTCGCCGTACTTTTCCTGATAGTCGGACAGGCGCTCGCGCATGTGGTTGAGCACGGCCTTCGTGAACTCCTGCGCCTCGGGGTGGGTGAGATCCATCTTCAGCCAGCGGGCATTGAGGCACGCCTCGTTCATGCCGACGAGACCGATGGTGGAGAAGTGGTTTTCGAATGTGCCGAGATAGTACTGCGTGTAGGGGTAGAGACCGGCGTTGAGGAGCTTCGTGATAACGTTGCGCTTCGTCTTGAGGGAGCGCGCGGCGATGTCCATCATGTGGTCGAGACGGCTGTAGAACTCCTCTTCCGTCTTGGAGAGGTAGGCGATGCGCGGCATATTGATGGTGACGACGCCGACGGAGCCGGTGCTCTCACCGGAGCCGAAGTAGCCGCCGGACTTCTTGCGCAGCTCGCGCAGGTCCAGACGCAGACGGCAGCACATGGAGCGCACATCGCTCGGCTCCATGTCGGAGTTGATGTAGTTGGAGAAATACGGCGTGCCGTACT
>CAZKGZ010000152.1:0-3958 GCA_964552365.1 uncultured Oscillospiraceae bacterium
TACTTCTCGCGGAGCGGAGTGTCGACCGGCCCGCGAAGCGGACCGACGAGGCGCGCAGCGGAGTGCTTTCCCCTCGTTTGGATGGCGAAGCCATCCAAACGAATTACTCCTCCAGTTGCCCGACGAGGGCAATGTGGAGCTCGTCGAGCTGCTTTTGCTCTACGGTGGAGGGGGCGCCCATCATGACATCCTGGGCATTCTTATTCATCGGGAACGGGATGATCTCGCGGATGGAGCTCTCGCCCGCGAGGAGCATGACCATGCGGTCCACGCCCGGGGCGATGCCGGCATGCGGGGGCGCGCCGTAGCAGAACGCGTTGTACATGGCGGGGAACTTCGCCTTGACGTCATCCTCGCCGAGACGCACCATCTCGAAGGCCTTGACCATGATGTCGGGGTCGTGGTTGCGGACGGCACCGGAGGAGAGCTCCACGCCGTTGCACACGAGGTCGTACTGGTAGGCGAAAATGGTGAGCGGATCTACCTCGCCGCGCTCGGCGGCAAGCAGGATCTCCAGACCGCCGTTCGGCATGGAGAACGGGTTGTGGCAGAACTCGAGCTCGCCGGATTCCTCGCCGATCTCGAACATCGGGAAGTCGACGATCCAGCAGAACTCATAGCGTTTCTCGTCCATATGGCCCGGAACGAGCGCGCCGGCCATCTTGAGCATCACGCCGGCGGTCTTCTGCGCTTCGGTCTTCTTGCCGGCGGAGATGAGCACGAGCGTGTCGGGCGCGAGGGAGAGCGCCTCGGTGAGGGCGGCTTCCTTGCCGGCGAAGAACTTCGCAACGCCGCCGACGAGCGCGCCGTTCTCGTCCATGCGCAGCCAGTAGGGCTTGCGGCCGGCCTGTACCTCGACATCCGCGCACAGCTTGTCGATCTGCTTGCGGGTGAGCTTGCAGCCGGAGACGGGCACGGCCTTGACGACCTGTCCCGCGAACGGCTCAAAGCCGGTGTCCTGCGCGAGAGCGGAAATATCCGTCACGGTCAGGTCGATGCGCAGGTCGGGCTTGTCGGAGCCGTACTTGTCCATGGCTTCCATATACGGAATGCGGCGGAACGGCGGCTGCGAGGCAATGTCGTAGGTGCCGAACTTCGCGAAGATCGGAGGCAGAACATCCTCGAGCACCGCGAATACGTCCTCCTGCGAGGCGAACGCCATCTCCATGTCGAGCTGATAGAACTCGCCGGGGGAGCGGTCGCCGCGGGCGTCCTCGTCGCGGAAGCAGGGAGCGATCTGGAAATATTTGTCAAATCCGCTCGTCATCAGCAGCTGCTTGAACTGCTGCGGCGCCTGCGGCAGAGCATAGAACTTGCCGGGGTGCTTGCGGGCGGGAACGAGATAGTCACGCGCACCCTCGGGCGAGGAAGCGGTGAGGATCGGGGTGGTGATCTCGAGGAATCCGTGCTCGGTCATGGCGCGGCGCAGCGCGGCGACGACGTTGCAGCGGAGAATGATGTTGTTCTTGACGGCGGGGTTGCGCAGGTCGAGATAGCGGTACTTCAGGCGCGTGCTCTCGTCGGCCTCACGGCTGCGGTTGATCTCAAACGGCAGCTCGTTGTAGCGGCAGCGGCCGAGGACCTCGATCTTCTCGGGGACGACTTCGATCTCGCCGGTGGGGAGCTTGGCGTTCGGGCTCTCGCGCAGACGGACGGTGCCGGTGACGGAGATGGTGCTCTCCTTGTTGATGGCCTTCACGACCTTCATCATCTCGGCGGTCTCGACGACGACCTGCGTCGTGCCGTAGAAATCGCGAACGACGACGAATGCGAAGTTATTGCCTACCTCGCGGACGTTCTCCATCCAGCCGGCCAGCGTGACGGTCTTGCCCGCGTCGGCGGCACGGAGTTCCCCACAGGTATGGGTACGATACTGTGTCATTCTATTTCTTCCTTTCCGGGTAATATCCGAATGAATTGATAACTTTGATATTATACACACAGCGAGCCGTGTTTGCAAGATTTTCCGCGCGGATTTTCACAGGCACAGGCGCAAAAAATCGGGGCGGAATCGTATTTCCGCCCCGAAATTCGGCTTATCTGTTTATTTTGCTTTGCCCTTGAAGATGGAACGGCGGAGGAGCACGACATTGAACACGACGAACAGCACCGCGCAAACGCCGAACACCATCCACGCCTTGCCGACGGTCTGCGGCGCGACGCCGATCAGGAGGAACATGGGCGCGCCGAAGAGGATGGCCCACGGCATCTGGTAGACGAGGTTGTCGCTCGCCTGCGTCTCAAACTGCGGGTCGAGCTCGCGCAGGAGGATGACGCCGGTGGACGCCGTGCCGGTGAGCATGCCGTAGAGGGAGAGGAACGCCTCGTGCTCATACCACGGGAACACGCGCTTGCAGATGATGCGGAGATAGAAATACGTGCCGACGGCGCCGAGGACGCTGATGAGCGTGAGCGGCAGCACGAAGCGCGGATCGAGGAACGCGGAGAGGTCGATGGCGGCGATCGATGCCACGACCATAAGGTCGAACATGAAGCCCGCGATGCGGTTCTGCATGAAGTTGTTGGTGTACTCGCGGTGCATGATGCCTTTTTTGCGCAGGAACTTCATCACGGCCCTGATGAGCATGGCGAATACGCTGCTGAAGAGGAACTGGAAGCCCCAGATCATGCTCTGGATGGTACCGGCCAGACCGGACGCGCCCTCGCCGCTCGGGTCGAGCAGGCTGTTCACGCCCTTCATGAAGAGGAACGCGAGCGCATAGGAGAGGAACACGAGCGCGAGCTGCACCGTGAACTTGTCCATGGATTCGGAAATGGGGATCTCGTTCTCGCCGGTGAAGGTGGAGAGCGACACATTCTCCTTCACCTCATCGCCGAGGCGGCCCTGAAATACGCCCTTGCGGCGCAGCCAGTTGAGGTAGATAACGCCGCCGATGCTCGCGGAGACGAAGCCCATCGCGGCCACGGCGAGGCCGAAGCTCGTGCCGTTTTCAAAGCCCCACTGGACTTCGTAGTTGTGGCCCCAGTTGTACGCCTGTCCGGGTCCCTGGCCGTAGCCCATCGGGAGGAGAAGGCCGGAGGCGAAGAAGCTGTGGATGGCGTAGTAGAGCGGGATGGTCACGAGGAGGCCGAGCACCGCCTGCAGCAGGTAGCTGTTCACGACCGCGATGCCGGTGTCGAAGGCGCCGGTGCGGGAGCGGTTGTCGGTTTTCTTTTCGGTGTTGCGCAGCGAGAGCGCGGCGAAGCCGAGGCCGAGGCCGTGATATGTGAGGATCTCGAGCGTACCGCCGTCAAAGAGTGCGGTGTCGAAGAGCCAGCGCGAGAGCGCATTGGCGATCAGCAGCAGAAAGCCGCCGAGCACGGAGCTGGGTACGAGAGACTTGCGGACGAGCGGGCAGACGCGGTAGAGAATGTTGGCTGCGATCATCGCCGCGAAAAGCAGTGAGAGCGTGAGAACAAAGCTCCATACATCGGCGTCCCAGAGATTCATGCCTGTGGTCATTCTTCGGGTTCCTCCTTGCTGTTTTCAATGTGGAGAATGAGGGTGTGCAGGACCTTTTCAAAGATCGCGAGCTCCTCCTCGGTGTAATCGACGCCGAGCGCTTCCACCGCTTTATCGATAAAATCCGTGGAGTTGCCGAAATACTTATAGAACCGTTCGCCGACCGTGAGACGGCACTCGCGCTTATCGTCCTCCGGCGTGGTCTTGCAGATATAGCCCTTGGTGACGAGGTTGTTCACCTTATAGGTGGCGTTCGGCTGCGAAATGCCGAGCGTTTCCGCCAGCTGCGTGATGGTCGGCTTGCCGAGCAGGTAGATGACGTCCACGGCATACGCCTCCGTCGCGGAGAGCGAACCGGCCTTCTCGCGGATGCGCCCGAACATGGAGCGGTAGGTCATAAGGCGGGACTGCTTATACAGTTCCTGAATTTCTTCCGATAACATACGTTCACCATCGATCATTATATTTGCCGGGTAGTTTGCTTTTAAGATTTTA
>CAZKGZ010000153.1:0-3955 GCA_964552365.1 uncultured Oscillospiraceae bacterium
CCATTGGATGGGGGCTTTGAGGATGTCGGCGGCGAGACCGCAGACGTCGGCGCCGATGGATTCGAGGGAGTAGCGGAGCTTTTCGGGGAAGCGGCAGGGCTCGTTGTCGCGGCGGGCGCAGCGGGCGCAGGCGCGGCAGCGGCCGGGGTCAAGGCGCAGAGAGCCGGGCGTCTCGCGCTCTTTTTCCTCGAGCAGGGCATCCAGCTCCTTGCGGAAGGGCCGGATGAATGTGTCGGGGTCTTCCAGCGCCGCCTTTTTTGCTTCTTCGCTCTCGGGGAACACCTGCACGGCGTACAGGTCGACCGAGGCATACTGCGGCCAGATCCCCGCCGGGTCGAAGTCGTACGGCGGGCACGACCATGTCTGTCCGTAACGCGGGCAGGCGGCGCAGCAGCCGAGGTACTTCTCCACATCGACATACTTTTCGATCATCTCGCTCATCGGCAGAGAACCGGTGAGCATTTTTGTACGGACGGATGTCTCCATATCGTTCATGCTCCTTTTATTCATACAGCAGTTTTGTGCGGCGGAAAGGCTGCGGCTCGTAGCGGACAGATGAGATCGACGGCTTCGGTACGCCGTACTTCGGGTTGTAGCCGAAGAGGTTGACATAGCGGTCGATGTCGTCGCGCTCCCGCTCCATGGCGGCGAGCACTTCGAGTGCGGCGGCGGCGTCATCCGAGGCGCGGTGCGTGTTCTCGCCGGTCACCCGGTACTCCTCCACGGCGTTCACGAGCTTGTGCGGGTAGTCGCGGCGGTCTTTGTAAACGGCCATGATGTCGAGGAATTTTGCCGGTTTCAGCGCGTCCGAGAGGCCGAGCCGCGCGAGGAAATAGAAAATGAAGCAGAGGTCGAACTGCGCATTGTACGCGCACACGAGCGGATGCTCCGAGGAGAGAGCTTTTACGAGCGCTTCGGCGGCGACCGTTTTCTCCACGCCCTTCTCCGCGAGCATATCGTCCGTGATGTGCGTGAGGTCGGCGATGAACGGCGGAATGGTCTTCCCGGGCGTGAGGCGGATGAGGTAGTCCTCCTCCGTGCGCGTGCCGTCGCGGTCGAGGCGCAGGAAGCCGAGCTCGATGATCTCATCGTCTTTGCTTTTGACGCCGGTGGTCTCCGTGTCGAGCACGACGATGGAGTCAAATTCCGCAAACAGTTTTTCCAGCATATGTTTCTCCCGTTATTTCAGTGATTCCTGGTGGTTCACGATGCCTTTGAACGGCGTCATGAGCAGGATCTTGATGTCGAAAAAGAGCGACCAGTTTTCGATATAGTAGAGGTCGTAGTCCACGCGGCTCTGAATGGATGTGTCGCCGCGCAGGCCGTTGACCTGTGCCCAGCCGGTGATGCCCGGGCGCACCTGATGGCGCACCATGTAGAGCGGAATGCTGTACTTGAAATGGTCAACATACCGCGGGATCTCCGGGCGCGGCCCGACGAGCGACATGTCTCCCGCGAGGACATTGAAGAGCTGCGGCAGCTCGTCGATGGAGTAGCGCCGCATGAACGCTCCCCACGCCGTGCGGCGGGGATCGTGGTCGCGCGTCCACGCCGTATCCGACTGCGCATTCACGCGCATGGAGCGGAACTTGAGCATTTTGAACGGTTTTTTGTCCTTGCCGATGCGCTCCTGTGTGAAGAACACGGGGCCGGGCGAAGAAAGGCGCGTGCCGACAGCGGCTGCGAGCATGATGGGCGATGTGAGCACAATGAGCACGAGCGAGCCGAGAATGTCGACGAGGCGCTTCACGATGTCCGCGCCGGCGTTGTCGAGCGGCACGCGGCGCACATTCACGAGCGGCAGGCCGCACAGCTCCTCCACATACGGATGGCGCGACATGCACTCATACCCGATGGGCAGCAGCGCGAGCTTCACGCCGGTATTCTCGCATTGGCGCAATATGGCCGCGAGCTTCTCCGCCTCGTGCTCGTCCGGCGCGATGACCGCCTCATCCGGCGACTCGCTCTCGAGCACGGTGCGGAGCGCATCGTATCCGCCGAGATACGGCGTGTCGGCCAGCGCCGAGTCGCCGATGCTGCCGACGGCCGTCCACCCCGCATCGCGGTTTTCGCGTACATGCCGGAGAAAGTCCGCCGCGGCTTTGCCCTCGCCGATGATGACGAGGCGGCGCGTCCCCTTCCCCGCGCGGTAGCGTGCCCGCAGCAGTCGGTGCGACACGAAGCCGCGCGCGCCGGTAAAGACGATGAGCAGGATGTAGAAGAGCAGGATCATCCACCGCGAGAAGTCCACGACGCGGAACACGAACACGAGGTCGATGTAGAGCATCACGCCGAAGGTGCACCCGAGGAAAATGTTCCCGAATGCATGGATGAAGCCGCGCTGCGGCTGCGGTGAGTACACGCCGAGGAGGCCGAAGAGGACGACATACACGGGCGAAAAGAGCGCCGCCCAGAGCATGTGGTACCCGAAGCCGCCGATGGGGTTCTCGCCGCGGAAGATGACAAAGCGGATGAAAAACGCCGCCGCCATCGCCGCTATGGAAAGTACGATATCGATTGCGGCGCAAAGCGCCGTGCGTTTGGTCTGGTCTGTATTCATACGATCTCCGCCGTTCTCGGAAGTAGTTGCATAAGAAGGACGCCGCGCCGCACGGTGCGGTTCGCATTATTTTACCACAAACGGTTTCATTTCGCCACGGATTCTGCTATAATTTAAGAAAAACTTTTCGGAGGCCGTTATGGAAAACCCCACGCCGAAAATTTTATATACCGCATCGAGCAGCGCGCATCTGCGCAGCTTCCATCTGCCGTATCTCGCGGCGCTCCGCTCCGAGGGCTGGCAGGTGACCGCCGCGGCCAACGGCACGGCGGAGGGGCTCGGCGAGGGCGTGCGGTTTCTCGCGGTGCCGTTCACGAAAAGCTTCGTGTCGCCGAAGAATTTCCGCGCTTCCCTCCTGCTTGCAAAGGACATCCGCGAAAATCGGTACGATGTCATCGTGACGCACACATCGCTCGCGGCCTTTTTCACGCGCCTCGGCGTCATGCTCGCGGGAAAGAGGAAAACGCGCGTGGTGAACACCGTGCACGGCTATCTTTTCGACGATAAGACGCCTCTCCCCCGCCGCACGATCCTGCTCGCCGCCGAGAAGCTGACGGCGGGCGTCACGGACGATATTCTCGTCATGAACCGCTGCGACGAGGGCATCGCCAGGGCCCACCGTCTCTGCCGCGGCAGCGTGTATTTCATTCCCGGCATGGGCGTGGATTTTTCGCGCTTCGCGCCGATCTCTCCGGAGGAGCGCACTGCGGCGCGGACGGCGTACGGTTTTCCGGAGGACGCCGTGGTGATGGTGTACGCCGCGGAATTCTCGAAGCGGAAAAATCAGGCGCTGCTCCTCGATGTGCTCACCCGCCTGCCGGAGAACTATTTTCTCCTGCTCCCCGGCGACGGTGCTCTGCTCGACGAGATCCGTGAACGCGCCGAAGCGCTCGGCGTTTCCGGCCGCTGCCGCTTCCCCGGGCGGCTCGGCGATGTGCGCGCCGCACTCGCCGCAGCGGACATCGGCGTATCCTCGAGCCGCTCGGAGGGCCTGCCGTTTGCCGTGATGGAGGCCATGCACTGCGCCCTCCCCTGCGTTCTCACCGCCGTCAAGGGCCACGAAGATCTGCTCTCCGAGCCCGGCGCCGGCTTTCTCGTCCCCTTCGGTGACGCCGAACCATTCGCCGCCGCCGTCCGGACCCTCGGCGAAGACCCCGCCCTGCGAGAAAAAGCAGGTCAAACCGCCCAAGCCCGCACCGCCCGATATGCCCTCGAAAAAGCCCTCCCCGAAGTGCTGGGGTATTTCACAAGACATTAAAATTGAAAAAAGCTTGCCGTCCCCGGGAATGTGTGGTTTTCCCGGGGACGGCGTTTCCTTTATTCTTCGGTTTTTTCTTTGTGGCGCAAAGGGTTGGGCATGGTCAGGCGGCTTAGGGTCCAGTTTTTTTCGGCGGC
>CAZKGZ010000154.1:0-3941 GCA_964552365.1 uncultured Oscillospiraceae bacterium
TTCTTACGCTCTTTCATACGAGGATCGCGGGTGAGGTAACCGGCGGCCTTGAGGGTGCCGCGGTAGTTCTCGTCGACCTTCAGCAGGGCGCGGGCGATGCCGTGACGGATGGCGCCGGCCTGGCCGGTCATGCCGCCGCCGACAACGGTGGCTTCGACGTCAAACTTCTCGGTCGTCGCGGTGGCGGTGAGAGGCTGACGGACGATGAGCTTCAGCGTTTCGAGGCCGAAGTACTCGTCAAGGCTGCGGCCGTTGATGGTGATGCTGCCGCTGCCGTTGGGGATGAGGTGGACACGGGCGGTGGAGGATTTCCGACGGCCGGTGCCGTAAGCGTAGGGGCGCTTGCTCTGATATGTAGCCATTGTTCTTCCTCCTTTCTTAGTCTACCGTGATAACTTCGGGCTTCTGGGCGGCGTGCTTGTGCTCGGCGCCGGCGAAAACCTTCAGACGGCGAAGCTGCCACTTCTGGGTGGGGTTCTTGGCGAGCATGCCGCGAACGGCCAGCGTCATGGCGAGCGTCGGACGGGTAGCCATCAGGCGGTCATACCGGGTCTCCTTGAGGCCGCCGGCGTAACCGGAGTGGGTGCGGTAGTACTTCTGGCTCAGCTTCTTGCCGGTGAGAACGGCATCCTTGCAGTTGATGATGATGACGAAATCGCCGCAGTCAACGTGCGGGGTGTAGTCGACCTTGCGCTTGCCGCGGAGAAGGTCGGCTGCGAGAGCGGCGGTCTTGCCCATGGGCTTGCCGGCCGCATCGAGAACGTACCATTTACGGACGACGTCCTCTTTTCTGACCATCGTAGTGGACATTGATGTGCCTCCAATATTTATTTTATTTTCTTGCTTTTTCAAGGCGCGGCGGGTACAATATCCCCCGTGGCGCGCTTATCTTTTATAGCACAGCCGCCCCGCCGTGTCAATAGGTGTTTTTCAATATTTTTATTTACGGCAAAGCAAGCTCGCGAATGCTCCGCTTTTCTCGCTTTTTCTCCGTTTTTCTCAAGTTCGATTTTCATTTTTCGAGGTATCGCTATGGACACTCTTAATGCATTTACCGGCGTCGTGCGCCGGTGCGTCGATGATTATCATATGATCTCCGCGGGCGACCGCATTGCCGTGGGCATCTCCGGCGGCAAAGACTCGTTGGTTTTGCTCGCTTCTCTCGCCTACCTGCAGCGCTATTACCCCGCGCACTATGAGCTCGAGGGCTTTACGATCGACACCGGATTCCCGGGCATGGACTTCTCGGGTGTCGAGAAAATGTGCGCGGAGCTGAACGTTCCCTATACGCGCATCCCGACCGACATCCGCGAGATCGTGTTCGACGCGCGGCAGGAGGATAACCCCTGCTCCCTCTGCTCCAAAATGCGCCGCGGCGCGCTCAACACCGCCATCAAGGAGCACGGCTGCAACAAGCTCGCGCTCGGCCACCATTTCGATGATGCGGTCGAGACATTCATGATGTCGCTGCTCTTTGAAGGGCGGCTCAACTGCTTCAAGCCTATGACCTATATGTCCCGCGCCGATGTGACGCAGATCCGCCCGCTCCTCTATATCGGCGAGCAGCGGAGCGCCAATCTCGCCGAGAGCCTGCATCTGCCGGTCGTAAAGAGTACCTGCCCGATGGATCACACCTCCAAGCGGCAGGAGATCAAAGACCTGCTCGCTGCGCTCTCCGCGCAGTACCCCGATATGCGCAGCAAAGTCTTCGGCGCGATGCAGCGCCTCCCGCTCGACGGCTGGGGCCCCACGCCGCACGAGAGAAAGAAGTCCGAATAACTTATACATATAATGAGATCCCGCCTGCGGTTTTCGGTTCCGCGGGCGGGATCTCGGCGTTTTCGGCGAAATTCGGCTTATTTCGCCGATTTTTCGTCTTTTTTCCTGAATATGAAGAATTTGCTGAAGATGTAGTTGAGGATGACTACGAGGACATTGGAGGCGAGCTTCATAATGAGGTCGTTCCAGCCGAGCTTGTCGACGCACAGCCACATGATGAAGGTGTCCATGAGTCCCGTGCCGATGCGCGCGGCGAGGAAGGAGAGGAACTCCTTCGCGATCTCTTTCGTCCCGCTCGCCGTGGAGTGGAACACCCACCGGCGGTTCGTGACATAGGCAAAGAGAACGCTCAGGATCCACGCGCCGATGTTGCTCACCACGGTGCTCCATCCGAGCGGGTGGGCGAAGATCCAGTACGAAACGTAGTTGACGATGGTCGTCAGCACGCCGAATATGACGTAGGGGATCAGATCCTTGTATTTTTTCCAGAGATATTCGAGCTTTTCCTTCATCGGCGGCTCCTTAAAACTCTATTTCGGTCCGCGTGTCCTCGGGGTCATGCCCGCACACTACGGCGGCACAGTCGCTCCGGCGGCTCACTTCGGTGAGCCACGCGAGCGCATTTTTCTGATATTGGCGGTTGAAACCGGCCATCGGGACATTTTCCGTGCCGAGGCTCGTTTGGAACATGGCGACGGACGACTGCACGGCGGCGAACTTCCCGCTCGGCGAGTGCACGAGGAGCGTGCATACGCCTTCGGTATAGCCGGGTGTGCTCACGCATTGGATGCTGCCGTCGCCGAGGAGATCCCACGCGTGGCGAACGGGCCCTTCCGGGACGCCGCGGTAGTAGAAGACCTTGAGCGGCAGCTTTTCCCAGAGGGAGCGCGGCTGGCGCAGGGCGTACACGGTGCGGCCTGTCCAGAATTTTTCCCACTCGGGCAGCTCCAGACGCGGCGCTTCGTGCAGCTCGTGCAGTCCGGCGGCGTGGTCGGGCTCGAGCGTCGTGAGAAGAACGGTCTCGAGATCGGCAGGGGAGAGGTGCATCGCTTCGAGCTGCTCGCACACGCTCATCCCTTTCGGCGTGACCGGATGCCAGTAGGCGCAAAGCCGCTCCGGGAGGAAGCGCCGCGCGGCAGCGTGGTCGTACACGCCATCGGGACTCACGGCGCGTCCCCATCCGGCATCCACGAGAACCGGCTTATGTCCGGGGATCTCGATGAGAAAGGCGCTCACCGGAAGCTGTGCGCGTCCCGCCTTTATGCACGAGGCGGGCGCACCGGGGTACATTTTTGCCGGCGGCGACATGGTGCCGCAGCGCAGAATATGGATGCGTACGCGGTTTTCCGTCGGTTTTCGCCCCTTTCGGCCGAATTACTTCTTCTCGAGGTGGTCCTTGCCGCCCATGTACGGACGCAGCACTTCGGGGATATCGACGCTGCCGTCGGCGTGCAGATGGTTCTCGAGGAACGCGATGAGCATGCGCGGGGGAGCGACGACGGTGTTGTTGAGCGTGTGGGCGAGGTAGAGCTTGCCGTCTTCGCCGCGGACGCGGATCTTCAGGCGGCGGGCCTGCGCATCGCCGAGGTTGGAGCAGGAGCAGACCTCAAAGTACTTCTGCTGGCGCGGGCTCCAGGCTTCGATATCGCAGCTCTTCACCTTCAGGTCGGCGAGGTCGCCGGAGCAGCACTCGAGCTGACGCACGGGGATCTCGAGGGAGCGGAACAGCTCCACGCTGTAGCGCCACATCTTCTCGTACCAGTCCATGCTCTCTTCGGGCTTGCAGACAACGATCATTTCCTGCTTTTCGAACTGGTGGATGCGGTAAACGCCGCGCTCCTCGATGCCGTGGGCACCCTTTTCCTTGCGGAAGCAGGGGGAATAGCTCGTGTAGGTGATGGGCAGATCCTTTTCGGGGATGATGCGGTCGATGAACGAACCGATCATGGAGTGCTCGCTGGTGCCGATGAGGTAGAGGTCTTCGCCTTCGATTTTATACATCATGGCATCCATATCGTTCTGGGACATGACGCCCTGCACGACATCGCCGTGGATCATGAACGGAGGAATGTAGTAGACAAAGCCCTTGTCGATCATGAAATCGCGGGCGTAGGCGAGAACGGCGGAGTGCAGGCGGGCAATGTCGCCGCGCAGGTAGTAGA
>CAZKGZ010000155.1:0-3881 GCA_964552365.1 uncultured Oscillospiraceae bacterium
GAAGAGAGCCGCAGCCATACTTTGTGTATGGCAAGGCTTGATGACGCAGAGTCGGTGAAAAAGATCCGCAAAGCGCCGCAGACGACATTGTGCGGTGTTGCCTTAAAGTCCGAAGAGTTGACGGCACTTTTCCTCGAGCTCTTCGCGCGTGCCGTTGTTCTCCAGAAGGTAGTCGCAGCGCGCTTCGTAATAGTCGTCGTCCGGCTGCGCTTCGATGCGGGAGAGGGCGTACTCCCCGGTGATGCCGTCGCGCGATGTGATGCGCTCGATGCGCTTTTCGCGGGAGGCCGTGACGCCGACGGTGAAAATGCAGTCCTCGGAAAGACCGCTCTCGTAGAGCGCGATGGCGTCCACGGCGGCCACGGTGCCGCCCTCCCACACGTACTCGCGCAGGCGGCGGTAAATGTCATCGCGCACGTAGCGGTGCGTGATGTCGTTGAGCGCGTGCAGGGCGTCCGCGTCGGCGAAAACGATCGCGCCGAGCGCCTTGCGGTCGAACGTGCCGTCTTTGAATGCCTCGGGGAAGCGCTCACGGATCTCCGCGAGCATGTCCTCATTCGTCTCGAGGAGCTCGTGGTAGATCTTGTCGCAGTCGAGTGCGAGCACGCCCCTGGAGGCAAGGTATTCCGTCACGGTGGTCTTGCCGCTGCCGGTGCCGCCGGTCACGCCGACGAGCTTCACGCCGGCGAGGAGCGCGTTTTCGATCTCCTCTTTGGCGAGCGCGCCCTCGCGCAGGATGCGGAAGGGTTTCTGCGTCAGGTCGAGGATGGTGGACTCACGCGCGAGACGGCACTCACCGCCGTCGATGACGGCGTCGATCTTGCCGTCAAAATAATCGAGCACCTGCTGCGCCGTGGTGGGGCTCGGCTGTCCCGAGGGGTTCGCGGACGGGCCGGCGAGCGGCATGCGGGCGCGCTCGAGAAGGTTCAGCGTGAGCGGATGTGCCGGGCAGCGCAGCCCGACCGTGTCCTTGCCCGCGCGAACGATGTTCGGCACGACATCCTTTTTTGCTTCCAGAATGAGCGTGAGCGGGCCCGGCCAGAACCGCGCCGCGAGGATGAACGCCGAGGAGGGGATGTGCTGCGTGTATTTTTCGATCTCCGCCGGCCCCGCGACCATGAGCGAGAGCGGCTTCACCTCCGGGCGGCCCTTGACCTCATAGAGGTGCGCGACCGCGTCGGCATCGAGACCGTTGACGCACAGACCGTAGACCGTTTCGGTCGGCACGGCGACCAGCCCGCCGAGACGAAGCGACGCGGCGGCTACGGGAATATCCTTTTCCTCGGTATAAACTCGTGTTTCCATATATTTCCATTTCCTCCGTCAGATATTGTCGGAATTGTTCTGCAGCTGTTCGGCGCGGCGGGCGGTGAGGAGGGCGTCGATGAGCTCATCGAGATCGCCGTTCATCACGGCTTCGAGCCGGTAGAGCGTGAGGCCGATGCGGTGGTCGGTCACGCGCCCCTGCGGGAAGTTGTAGGTGCGGATGCGCTCGTTGCGCATGCCGGAGCCGACCTGCGAGCGGCGCTGCGCCGATACGGCGGCGTCCTGTTTGTCCCGCTCCGCCTGTGCGAGGCGCGAGGCAAGCACGCTCAGGGCGCGTGCCTTGTTTTTATACTGGCTGCGCTCGTCCTGGCACTCCACCACCGTGCCGGTGGGGAGATGCGTCACGCGGATGGCGCTCGAGGTCTTGTTGACCTTCTGCCCGCCCGCGCCGGAGGAGCGGAACGTGTCGATCTGCAGCTCACTCGGGTCGAGGTGAAATTCCGTCTCCTCGAGCTCCGGCAGCACTGCCACAGTGCAGGTGCTCGTGTGGATGCGCCCCTGCGTTTCGGTTTCCGGCACGCGCTGCACGCGGTGTACGCCGCTCTCGAAGCGGAAGCGCGAGAAGGCGTCCGCCCCGCTCACGATGAAATCGATCTCGCGGATGCCGCCGAGCTCCGTTTCGCTGCGGTTGACGATCTCGACCGAGAAGCCCTTGCGCTCGGCATACATGGAGTACATACGGAAAAGGTCGTACGCAAACAGTGCGCTCTCCTCGCCGCCGACGCCGCCGCGGATCTCCACAATGACATTTTTCCCGTCGTCCGGGTCCTTGGGGAGCAGCAGGATCTTGAGCTCCTCCGCCGTGCGCTCCAGACCGGTGCGCGCCTCCTCGGCGCTCTCGCGGGCGAGCTCGCGCATTTCGGGGTCGGAGAGCAGCTCCTCCGCGCTCTCCAGCTCGCGGCGGTAGGCTTCGTACCGCTCGTAGGCTTCGATGATCGGGGCGAGCTCCGCCTTTTCGCGGCTGAGCGCCGCCGCCTTTTCCGCGTCCGCCCATACTTCCGGCTGCGAGAGACTGTATTCGATTTCGGCGTACTTCTGCGCCAGCTGCCGCAGCTTTTCGAGCATTCGCGCACCACCTTAATTTAACATGACATTTTATTATAGCACGCTCTTTTCGGAATGTAAACGAAAAGAGAGAGGCTTTTGCCTGTTTTCCGCTCTGTTTCGCTTGCCTTGATGCATTCGGGGGAGTATAATGTGCTTCGTCACGAATGAAGGAGATAAATTTTTATGGAACTCACGCAGGGGAGCGTGGCGCGCAGACTCATTCGCTTTTCGCTCCCGATCATCATTACGAACATTTTCGGCCAGCTCTACAGCCTCATCGACTCGGTCGTCGTGGCGCAGTTTGCCGGCGAGCAGTCGCTCTCGGTGCTCTCGGTCGTGAACGGCTGCATGACCATCGGCTACTGCCTCGTGCAGGGCGCGGCGGGGGCATGCCACATCGTGCTCGCCAAGCATTTCGGAGCGCAGCAGTTTGACGAGGTGCGCGATTCCGCGCGGACGATGCGCCTCGTGATGGGGCTCTTCTCGCTCATCACGGCGCTTGCCTACATTGCGCTCGCGGATGTCATTTTCCGCATCATGAATGTCCCGGCGGACATGGTGTCGGAGTGCCGCGCGGCGCTCACGTTCTATGCGCTCACGATGCCGGTGATGGGCGTGAACATGGTGAACACCGCCATCATGAACGGCAGCGGCGACTCGCGCACGCCGATGCTCTTCGGTACCTCCGCGCAGGTTTTGAACCTCATCCTCGACTATCTCGCCGTGGCCATCTGGGGCATGGGCGTTATCGGCGCGGCGGCGGCTTCGCTCTTCAGCATCGTGGCGGAGACGGTGTGCATGTTCTTCCGCAGCAACCGCGAGATCCGCAAATACGTGCGGGGGCGTGTGGTCTACCGGAAGAAATACGCCGTGCTCATGGCGAAGATCGGCCTGCCGTCCATTGCGCAGCGCTCGGTGTTCGCGCTCGGCGCGATGGCGCTGCAGACGCTCGTGAACGGCTACGGCACGGACGGCATCAACAGCTTCACCGTCGGCAACACCATCAGCAACTTCCTGCTCGTGCCGGTGCTCGCCTGCTGCACGGGGTACGAAACATTTGCCGCGCAGAATCTCGGCGCGGGCGAGTACGGCCGCGTGCGCGAGGGCTGGCGCATCCTGCAGCGCGCGGGCATCGTGCTGAATCTTCTGCTCACCGGTGCCGCCATCCTCTTCGCGAACGCGTTCATCGGCCTCTATCTCCCCGACCGGAGCAGCCCGGCGTTCGAGCTTGCCCGCGGGTATTTCCTGCTGCTCGTGCCGACCTACTTCCTGCAGTTCTGGAAGAGCAGCTTCGAGGCCGTGTTCAAGTCGCGCCTCAAGGTGACGGCGGTCGCCGTTTCCTCGTCCATATCCCTCGTCGTCCGCACCGCCTACGGCTACATCTTCGCCCCGGCCTTCGGCATCAACGCCCTCGGCTGGGCCACCACCGTCGGCTGCCTCGCCGCCCTCGCCTACTGCATCATCTATTTCAAATGCAAAGTAAAGTCCGTAGATGCCGCTTGACGCGG